>DATCXH010001212.1:0-4513 GCA_036565925.1 Vicinamibacterales bacterium | reverse complement strand
CGATTGGCGACGTTGGTCGGCCGATCGCCGCGCGCTCAGAGCTGCGGCCCCGTCGGTATTGCGGCGAGACGACCGCCTGCATGATCTGACGGCGACCGTTGAAAGTATCGTCACGCCGACCGCGACGCGGCTGTTCGTGCTCTACAAGATGAACGCCGCATTCGATGCAACCGGGACACTCAACGCGGTGTCCGAAACCAGGGCTCGATTCGACGTGCAGGTCAATCAGTCGCTGCCGTTTTTGAATTTCAGCAACGCGCAGTGGGAGATGCTCGTGGCGGTGAGCAACCTCTTCAAGGAAGACTGGGCCGACACGTCCGTGTACGACGAGCTGTTTGTGGTCCATCCGCCGAAGCGCGTGCTCGGCGGTGTGACGGTACGTTTCTAGCTGGTAGTTAGTGCCGGGAACTCGGTAGCAACTACCGGTTCGAGCTTTAACGCAGGGGAGCGGTTGCTCCCCAATTTTTGGCACTGTTTTCGGCTCCATTTGATTGGATGACACGTTCTAGTCATTGGATTCCCGTCCGGCTTCGGATGATCTGGAGCCGATGGTCGCGCCCGGCGCTTCCGCTGGTCGTGGTCGCCGGCCTGCTTTGCCTCGGCGCCGCCAACGTTGCGGCTCGAGCGACCTGGCGTGAGGTCGAGGACGGGGTCCTGTGGAAGCAGCAGGGTGAGGGGATCGTTGCGGCCGAAGTCGCTCCGGGCACCCCGGCCGCAGCGGTGGGCATTCGACGCGGCGATCTCCTGCTGGCCATCGACGATCGTCCGGTGCAGGAGGTCGCTGATGTCGTCACCGTGCTGCATGAATCGCGCAGCGACCGCACGCTCCGCTACACCACTCTTCGACTCGGCACGCGCGAAGTCATCGACGTGAGGCTGGCGCCTGTGCCGACAGGTGCTGGCGCGTTGTACTTCGTGCTCGCGGCGGTGGGCATCTTCACCTTGCTTGTGGGCGGCGCAGTCCGGCTGCGGCGTCCGCGCGATCCCGCCACCCTGCACTTCTTCTGGCTCGCGGTGGCGTTCTTCGGCGTGTTCACGTTCTCGTTCAGCGGCCGGCTGGATCGCCTTGATTGGGTCTTCTACTGGGCAGACGCAATCTCGATTCTCGCGCTGCCTCCGCTCTTCCTGCACTTCACCATGGTGTTCCCTGAACGGCCACGCCGGTGGAGCGGCGGGGCCGTGGGCTATGCACTTGTCCTGGCGGCGTACGCACCCGCATTCCTTCTCGGCTTCGCCCGAGTGATCGCCGTCGTCAGGAGCGCGACGGATGCCCCCGGTTTCGTGAACACCACGGCATTCCTCGATCGTCTCGAGTTCTTCTATCTGGCGAGTTGTCTCATCGGTGGTTTGGTGTTCCTCGTTCGCGCGCTCTCACAAGTCAGCACGATCACCGCTCGACGCCAACTCCGGTGGATAGCCTGGGGCACTGCGCTAGGTGCCGGCACGTTCGCGATCGGCTACGCATTGCCGTACTCGCTCGGTGTCGAGCCGTCGCTTCCGATGGAGTTTTCGGTTATCCCGCTCAGCCTGATTCCGCTGGCGTACGCCTCAGCGATCGTGCGTTATCGGCTGCTCGATATCGAGGTCATCGTGAAGCGCGCGATGGTCTTCGCCGCCGCGCTCGCCGCGATGGTCATGATTTATGCCGTGCTTCTCGAGGCGCTCGAGCGCGTGTTCCTCAGGGGCAATGGCGCCAATCAATGGGTGTTGGCGTTCCTGGCGACGCTGGTCGCAGTGCTGCTGACGCCGCCGGTCAAGACCTTCGTGCAGAACGGGCTCGATCGCGCGTTCTATCGCGATCGCTACGACTATCGTCGTGCGCTGCTTGGTTTCGCGCGCGATCTCAACAGCGACCTCGACTTGAACCGTCTCGCCGAGCGTCTCGTCTCACGTGTTGTCGAAACGCTGCTCGTCGATCGCATGGCGTTGCTGCTTGAAGACGAGGTGACGCCGCACTTTGGCTCGACGTGGGCCTCTGGGTTCGGCGATAGTCACCCGCCGGCATTGCCGAAGCGATCGGCAATTGGCAAACGTCTCGTTGATGGCCACAACGTCACTCTCGACGACCCAATAGCGGTCGGACGTTTTGCCGTCGAAGAGATTGAATTCTGGCGAGATGCCGGCCTTTATTGCTTCGTGCCGTGCGTTGCGAAGGACGGCACGATCGCGGTGCTCGCGCTGGGGCGTAAGAGCAGTGGCGAGCCGCTGAGTAGTGAGGATATGGCGCTGCTCGCAGCAGTTGCCGGACAGATCGCGACCGCGCTGGAGAACGCGCGTCTCTATCGACAGCTCCACATCAAGGCGTTGGAGATCGATCGGATGCGCGCCTTCAACGAAAACATTCTCGAATCACTCGACGACGGCCTGCTCGTCGTCGATCTGAATGACCGGGTGGTGCGCTGGAACTCGGCGCTGGCTTCGCTGTACGGCGTCTCGCATGACGAGGCGAACGGTCGTGGCCTCGAAGAGCTATTCGACGCCCAGTTCGTTGAAGCGATTCGTGCGGCTCGCCGTGATACTCCGGCCGGGGCGATGCTGTCGCGTATTCCGCTCGAACCGCGTGGATCCAATGCCGACGACACGAGGATCGTGAACGCTGCCGTCATCCCGCTGCGCAAGGCTGACGAAACGGGTGAGGCCCCGGTCGGTACGATCGTCATCGTCGAAGACATCACCGCCCGAGTTCAGCTCGAGGAGCAGTTGAGGATTTCCGAGAAGATGGCGTCCATCGGTTTGCTTGCGGCCGGTGTTGCCCATGAGGTCAACACGCCACTGACAGGCATCTCGAGCTTCACGCAGATGCTGCTCGAGGGTGCCGATCCGCAGGATCCACGGACGCGGCTGCTCGAAAAAATCGAGCGGCAGACCTTTCGCGCAGCGAAGATCGTCAATGGGTTGCTGACGCTGTCTCGTCCGGCGTCGGCCGATCGGTCGTTGATTGACGTCAATATCGTTATCACCGATGTCCTCGCCCTGCTCGAGCATCAATTCGAAACGCATCGCATTCGTGTGCGTCGTGATCTCGGCGAGGTCCCGGCCATGATGTTGGGGCAGGAGCACAAGCTCCAGCAGGTGTTCCTGAATTTGTTCCTGAATGCTCGCGACGCCATGCCCAAGGGTGGATGGCTATCGGTGAGTACCCGGTTTGAGGGTGGAAGAGTCGTCGCGGAAGTATCCGATACGGGCTCAGGCATTCCGAGCGAATACCTCGCCCGTATCTACGACCCGTTCTTCACGACGAAGGCGATCGGTCAGGGGACTGGCCTCGGCCTGTCGATTACCTACGGCATCGTGCGTGAGCACGATGGTGCCATCGACTGCGACAGCGTCGTGGGACAGGGTACGAGGTTCAGTTTGTCATTTCCGGCAGTACAGGCCGAGCGGCACGTATTCGCAGGGCAGAGTCAATGAGGTCTGGTGTCATGCGGCGCAGCGGTTCCATTCTGGTCGTAGACGACGAAGAAATCATGCGTGAGATCCTCGAGGCGCTGCTGACGCGCGAGGGCTATCACGTCCGCCTGGCGGCAAGCGGTGAAGAAGGGCTCGAGCTTGCCCGCTCGTTCCCGTTCGATGCGGTGGTCGTTGACGTGATGATGCCCGGCATGGACGGGCTCACGTTGCTCGACGAGCTGAAGAAGCACGACGACGACCTCCCCGTGCTGATGGTGACGGCGTTCGCCTCTGTGGAGACGGCGATCGCCGCGATGAAGCGCGGCGCGTTCGACTACATCACCAAGCCGTTCAAGAACGACGAAGTGCTGGTTGTCGTGCGCAACGCGGTCGAGCGACGGCAGTTGCTCGCGGAGAACGCCGCGCTGCGTCAGAGTCTGCAGGCGCAGTATCAGCGGTTCGCCGGAATCATCGGGCGCAGTCCGCGGATGAAGCAGGTCTTCGACTTGATCATTCAGGCTGCGCCGAGCCGGTCAACGATTCTGATCACTGGCGAGAGCGGAACCGGCAAGGAGCTCGTCGCGCGCGCAATCCATTCGAACTCCCCGCGCGCTGACCGTGCATTCGTCACCGTCAACTCCGGGAACCTCCCGCCCGACCTGCTCGAGTCGACGCTCTTCGGACACGTCAAGGGCGCGTTTACCGGTGCGATTTATCCGAAGAAAGGCCTCTGCGATCTGGCCGATAAGGGCAGCATCTTCTTCGACGAGATCGGCAACATCCCGTCCGACACGCAGGCGAAGCTGCTGCGCGTGATGCAGGAGCGCGAGTTCATGCGTCTCGGCGGTATGGAAACCATCAAGGTTGATGTGCGAATCATCGCCGCCACGAATTGCGATCTGCGGCAGATGGTCGACGAGGGGCGATTCCGCGAGGACTTGTACTACCGCCTGCACGTCATCAGCATCTTCTTGCCGCCCTTGCGTGAGCGCAAGGACGACATCCCGTATCTCGCGCAGCACTTCCTCGAGAAGTACGGGGCAGAGAACAACAAGCGGGACATGGAGCTCAGTGCCGAGGCGCTCGACCTGATGATGGAGTACGACTGGCCGGGCAACGTGCG
>DATCXH010001230.1:0-12949 GCA_036565925.1 Vicinamibacterales bacterium | reverse complement strand
AAATTCCACGGACAGTGTCTGCGCCGACTCGATGTGTGCGGTCGCGGGGTAGTACACAGGCGCAAACCCCGATGCGCGCTCGCGTCCTGAGGCCATTTCCGTCGCATCCAGCGTCGCGACGACCAGATACATCCCCGGTGGCAATCCGAATAACCGATAACGACCGCGATCGTCGGTGAATCGCGATGACCCGGCGCTCGAGGCCAACGTTCGCCCGTCCTGCTGGCGAAGACGCAGTGCACGCACCATCACATCCTGAAAGGGTTCACCGGCGCTGTCCACGATCGCGCCCGCGATCGCGCCGCCGCGGGCCAGCACCACATCGATATCGTGGACACGCGCGTCGCCGCCGACGCGCACCATCAACGCGGTCTGGCTCTCGGGCATCGGTCGAAAGTCCGGAGTCAGATAGCCTGGTTTGCCCGTCTCGATTTTGTAGTCGCCGTCTTTGAACCGGCCGGCGTCGAACCGACCATTTCCGTCCGCGGTCACCATCCGGCTTTGGTTGTTGCCGGAAACCATGACCATCGCTCCGCCGACGGGCTGACCGGATGGCGTAACGACCCGGCCACTGATCGCGCCCGGATCGTTCTCGGTCGCTTTCAGGATCTCGGCCGCCGCGCCGATGACTGGCGGCGGAGTCGCTTGCAGCGGCGTGACGGTGAAATCCACATCACCAGTCTCTTGACCGGCGCGAGTATCAACGACTCGTTTCGAGGTTTCCGCCACGACTGGAATGCGATTCCAAACGATCCCCCGCACCGCGTTGCTATCAATCGCGAAACCGGGCGCGACTCGCACCGCTTGCGGCCCGTTGAACGCCGTGACGGTGTACTGGCCAGCCGACAAGCCCGCGATTCGATATTCGCCGAGGTCGTCGCTCTCAGCCTGATACGTCGGCGATGCGTTCGAGGCATCGTCGGTTCTGCGCGCAAACACGCGCGCACCGATCGCCGGCATGCCATGCTCAACGAGGCGCCCTGAGATTGCGGCGCCACGCTGCAGCCGAACGTCGAGTTCTGTCGCCGGATTCTTGCGATCAGGCGCGATTACCGTGGCCGCATATCCCGCTTTCGTGATCACGATGGCGATCGACGGATCGGACAGTTCGATGACGAAACGTCCGTCTTCGTCCGTCAGCACCGCACGCGCCTGGATGTCCTCTCGTGCCACCGAGACCATAGCGCGACGTAGAGGACGATCGTTGTTCGCATCGACGACGCGGCCGGACAACGACGCGGCCCGTGGCTGAGGTAGGGCCGCGGATGGCAACAGGAGGAGCGCGAACAGAATCGCGGAGGAAGAGCGCACGCCTATAGAGCGCACGCCTTAGGGTGCGCGGGTCGGGGCTGGCCGGTCAATGACTTTCATCGACGAGCGGAACGCCCGCTGCGCACAGCGGACACTCCGACGGCTTCCACATTTCGCCGGGAAACGACGCGAGCGTTTCGAGCACGAGACCGTTCTCCCGCGCCAGTACGGCGGCCGACGATCCGCGCGTCGCCAACGCGCCGAGGGCGACTGGATCGGCGCCACATTCGTAGAGATCCTTCAACGTCCCCAGCACTGCCGATCCCGCGCCGATCACATCGTTGATGATGACGATGCGCTTGCCGGCCACGATCTCGCGTTGTTGTCCCGGCAGGCGATAGCTCACCGGGTACAGTTCGTCGGTTCTCGAGTCCGCCTGCGCGCTGCGCGCTACGGAGGACAGGTCGATGCGCGCGGTGTAGGTGAAGGGCACTTTGAGACGGCGTGCGACCATCATCGCCACGAACGCGCCTTCGACGAGTGGCCCGCAGACGACATCGGGCCGCTGCTCCGACAGACAGTCGGCCAGCACCGTCGCGAGCTGCTCGACGGGCTCGGGCTGGAGACACAGCAACTCGAGATTGAGCCACGTGTCGCCGTGATGGCCCGACTCGAACCTGAAGTGCCCCTTTCGCCACGGAAGCAGCGCCGCGACTTCCTTCTCGAACAAGTTCGACATGCCAATTCCCAACTACCTTCCGCCTGCGCGCCGAGAGACCGAGGCGCGCTGCCGCGAGACCGCGCCTGAGCTTGTCATGTTTGCCCGGCAAGCGGCGGCGGGGAACTACCAACCACGTCCAACTCCCAATAGCCCTCAACTGAATGGCCAATTCGACGATCTTTAGGCGTTGCGCGTTGCGAATCGGGGGTCGTTGGTCCTCGGTAAGTGGGCGTTGGGCGTTTATGAGCCGTCGCGAATGACCCGGCAGGATTCGATATCGAAACTCGTCTCGCCGATGGTCAGCCGCGTCTGATCGCGCAGGCTCGAGGCGAACTCGAGGAAGCGCTGCGCGTCCGCGAAGTTGCTCGCGATGCCGAACGAGACGCGAATCGCGCCGGCACTCTTTCCGCCTTGGTGGGCGATCATTTGCAGGAACAACGGCAAGGTGAGATCGGGATTGCGAGCCAGCGCCGCCGTGACATCCTCGTCCGTGATGCCTTCCGCTGTTTCGCCCGGCCCTGGATTGCAGAAACAGCCGGTGCGCAACGAAATGCCCTGCTGACCGGCGAGTTCCTCGACGCGACGGTAATCGAGCAGGTGTCCGTCCGGATCGTAGAAGTTCATCGTCACGATCCCGCCGCGCATCGTGGTCGTCAGCGGACCGTAGATCCGAACCATCGGTCGTCCGTTCGAGTGCCGCATCGCGATCAGCCGATCGAGCAACCAGCCGGTCAGACACTCGACTCGCGCGTGGATCGCGTCGATGTCCGCAGCCGCGAGATGTCGCAGTCCAATCTCGACGGCAGCAATCGACAGATAATTCAGCGTCCCATCCTCGAAGCCCGCTTCTCCGGGCGACAGGATGTGACGACGTCCACCGACGGTGGCGAAGTTGACGGTGCCGCCGGCAAACCATGGGCGACGGAGCTTTCCGAGCATCGTGTTGCGAACCAGCAGACAGCCGACACCGGTGGGGTATCCGAACATCTTGTAGAACGACACACTGACGAAGTCGGGCCGCGCCTCGCGCAGGCGTAATCGGTTCGTCGAGACGTACGCCGCTGCATCGAGCAGCACATCCCAGCCGCGATCGTGTGCACGCTCGATCAGGTCGAGCGGGTGTTGAACACCAGTGAAGTTGGACTGGGCAGGAAACGCAAACAGATTCGGCGCACCGGGCGTTGCATCACCGAGCAGGCTGTCCAGTGCAGCCGAGTCGAGACGCAACTCCGGCACGGTGAGCGGGACGTAGGCAATTGCCGCCCCGTCCGCACGGGCAAACTCGCGGATGCCATTGACCGAGTTGTGATTGTCCGCCGACAAGAGCAGGCGACTCCCCGCTGAGAACGGATACGACTCGCCAACGTGCTTGAGTGCGCCGGTCGCGTTAGCCGTGAAGATCGCGGTGTACTCGCCGGTCGCATCAAACCATTCGAGCACCGCTCGGCGCGAACCCTCGACGAGCGTCGTCGTTCGCGACGAAGACGGGCTTGCCGAATGTGGATTGCCGAACGCCTGTGCGTTCAGGAGATCTGCGTGCTGGCGCACTTGCGACGCCGCATGCAGGCTTCCGCCTGTGTAATCGAGATAGATCTGACCGTGCACGTCGAGGCGCCCGTACTCGACCGCACGAAGCGCGTCGAGATGCATCGTGGATCTGTACTGAGGGTAGCGCGCGAGAAACTCCGCGTATGCGTTGGACGCCGATGTGCGACTCACGTCTGCCTTTTTCACTTTCTACTTGTCTGCTTTTCTACGTTTCCGCGACTCTCACGTCATAGTAGTCCCCGGCGCGTTCGACAGACAGATTTGCACCGAATGTCTGGCTCAGATGCGCGGCGGTGAGAGCGTCCGCAGGCATGCCGTCATAGGCGACCCGCCCGTCGCGCAACAACACTACCCGCCTGGTCTCGGGGACGATCTCATCGACGTGATGGGTGATCAGAATCAACGTCGTCCCTTCACGCATGAGCCGACGCACGGTCGCCATGAACCGATGTCGCGCGACCAGATCGAGACCGGTCGTCGGCTCATCGAGGACGAGCGCATCGGGGCGAGTCACCAGCGCACGCGCGATCAACACACGGCGCCGCTCGCCCGTCGACATCTCGTTCATGGGCTTGATGGCGAGGTGCGGTGCTTCGACACGCGCCAACGCCTCGCGCGCCCCGTCGCGCATCGTGGCTGTCACCTCGTGATGAGAGAAGACGCCGTGACTACCAAAGAAACCCGAGACCGCTGCATCGAGACCTGACACGCGACCGCCCGAGGTACTCAGGCCAAACGTGGCATCGAGGTCGCCGGTCACGACACCGAGATGCGTGCGCAATTCACCGACGTCCCAATGCTCGCGACCGAAGAGCCGCAATGCCGGCACGCCATTGTCCGAAGCGCGCGGCCGATCGTCGAGTGTGAGCAGGCGAATCAACGACGTCTTGCCCGCGCCGTTTGGACCGAGAATCGCGGTGTGCTCACCCTGTTGAATCGTGAACGTCAGCCCATCAAGCACGCGGGTCCGGCCGCGAATCAGCGTCGCGTTCACCAGCTCCAGAATCGGGGGCATTGAGTCATTTTCCCTCGAAGCCTTCCCCGCCTATATCCTGTTGCGATGCACACCCATCTCACAGAAGTCCTCGCCCGGCTGGACACGGCGCGCGGCACGCTTCGCGGAGCGATCGACGCCATTCCGCCGGACATGCAGCGGCAACGGCCGGCGCCGGAGCGTTGGTCGGCCGCAGAGGTCCTCGAACATCTGACCCTCGTCGAACGGATCTTTGGCGGTCGCATCGTGAATGCGCTCGACGCCGCTCGGGCAGGGTTATCGTCCGAGGCGCATCCCCGCGCTCCGCTGCCGGATGCGGTCGAGCAACGCATGGGCGATCGCGTGAACAAGCGGCAGGCGCCAGAGCCAGCGCAGCCAACCGGCACTGTCGATGTCGCGAGCGGGTGGGCGACGCTCGAAAGCAACCATTCGACCCTTCGCGCGGCCCTCTCTGGATGCGACGGCCTCGCCTTGAGCCAGGTCACGCTCGATCATCCCTTCTTCGGGACGATGAACGTGTATCAGTGGGTCGAGCTCATGGCGGCTCATGAGGGGCGGCACACAGAGCAGATCAGGGAGATTGCCGCGGCCTTCGCGTCCTGAGCCGCGGTGTTCCCGAGAGCACGTTTGTCACGCAGGGCCCGGCCCTCGAAGAATTTCGACAGGAATTGCGTCTCGAGCGCGGCCACGATCCGCTGGTCACATTGCGTTGGCTGATGGGCGAGATGTACGCGCGATTCGAATACCGTCCGCGCAGCACGCGCGTGGACTCACCAATCGACGAGGCCCTCGAGACGCGGCGCGGCGTGTGCCAGGACTTCGCCCATGTCTTCCTTGCTCTGGTGCGCCCGCTGGGCGTGCCGGCGCGCTACGTCAGCGGATATCTGTTCCGGGACATCGGCAGCTCCGATCGATCCGCCGATGGGGCTACACACGCCTGGGTCGAAGTGCTGCTGCCCGATCTTGGTTGGGTGGGATTCGATCCGACGAACAACCTCGTCGCCGAGGACCGTCACGTGCGTGTGGCGATTGGACGCGACTACGCCGACGTACCGCCAACGCGCGGCGTCTACAAGGGCGTCAGCGCGGTTCGCAGCGAGCTCGGTGTGTCGGTCCGTGTAGGACCGGTGCGGTCGCCACTCGCCAGCGACGTCGTGCCGTTCACGCCGTGGATGTCACGTGACGCTGCCGCACCAGTCCGGGACGACGAGGCTTCGCAACAGTCCCAGCAATAGGACACGTCCCCAGAACGTGTCTATCGCACCTTCTCGAGATCCGCGGCAGCCGCTTCAATGAGCGTCTTCTCGCGCCCAAGTGCTCGTGCGACGCGCACGATTTCCGCATCCGCCTCGGCGAAGTTCTTCTCCTCGATCGCTTCACGTACCCCGGGCATCGTCTTGACCGCGTAGCCGGTGTAGTAGCCCGGCGCGTAGAGCAGATGCCGATACCACGGTCGCCGCGGTAGACCCGCGGCATCGGTCAGCTCACGCTCGCTCTGAATGAGGCGCACGTTGACGGCGCGCGCCGCTTCGGGCGTCATCTTCGCGCGGGCAGCCTCGAATGCCTTCCGATAACGATCGGCCGCACGCGTCAGGCCCGTCACCGCGTTCTCGAGCGGCGCGAAGTTCAATGCCGGAGGCACCTCTTCGACAGCCGGAGCCTTCACCGGACGACGACGGTCGGCCACGGCGGCGAACACGCCATCTTCGATCTGTCGATTACGCTCGCGCACCTCGTCCTGGCGCTCCTTGAGCAATGCCTGCAGCTCACGGACGTAGGTCTGTGCCGTGTCGGCGAGATGCGTGAATTGATACGGCATCACGTCGGCGTCCGCCAGTCTGATCACGGCCGTGCCGATGGTCTGCGCCAGCGCACGACCATACGCGAAGTCGGTATCGAGGAACTTGGTGAAGTGGTAGTAGTCGTCGTAGATCGAGTGATAGATCCCATCGGCCTCGTCCAGTCCCGAGAACGACAGGTTGAGTGACGGGATCCCGGCGTGCTGCAAGAATGGCGAGTAGTCCGAGCCCGAACCGAGTGCGCTGATTCGCAGGTCGGCCCGCGACCGAATCTCGCCGCGCGGCCCCGGTGCGGCGCCGACCAGCGCTCGTGCGTGCATGCGTTTCCACACCGATTCTTTTGTCTCGGGATCGTCGATGTCGCGCGCAACGTTGTTGAGGAAGCCCTCCAACACGTGCGACCCGCCGGGATTGAGAAAGCCGCGGCCGTTGCCGTCGGAGTTGATGTAGACAGCCGCTTTCTGGCGCAGCTCCTGCTCGTGATCCTCGACCCATTCCGTCGAGCCGAGCAGTCCCTGTTCCTCGCCATCCCATGCCGCGTAGACAATCGTGCGCTTGGGCCGCCATCCGCGTTTGACCAATTCACCGAGCGCGCGCGCTTCCTCGAGTTCTGCCGACATGCCGCTGCCCGGATCCTGAGCGCCATTCACCCATGCGTCGTGATGATTGCCGCGGATGATCCACTCGTCGGGATAGGTCGAGCCAGGTAACCGCGCGATGACGTTGTTCGCGCGCTTGAGACTCCAATCGAACGCGAGCTTGAGGTGCACGCGAGCCGTGCTCGGCCCGAAGCGATACGTGATCGGCAGCGCGCCACGCCAGTCGCCCGGAACGACCGGCCCCCCAAGCGCCGCGAGCAGCGGCTGCGCGTCGCCGTACGAAATCGGAAGGACGGGAATCTTCGTCAGCGTCGTGACGTCTTTGATATCGAGACGCTTGGCCGAGGGCGTCGCGCCGACATTCGGCGTGAGGGGATCACCGGGATACGTCGGCATATCCATCACGCTGCCGCGCTGGACGCCATCGCGATTGCGCATCGGGCCGTCCGGGAACACTCCGTCCACAGAGAACCCATCCTCGCGAGGATCGGAGTAGATCAGGCACCCGATGGCGCCGTGTTCAGCCGCGACCTTGGGTTTGATGCCGCGCCACGACTGTCCGTACCGCGCGATCACGATCGCACCTTTGACGGAGATACCGCGGCGCGCCAGCTCCTCGTAATCGGACGGCCGTCCGTAGTTCACGTAGACGAGCGGTCCGGTCACATCGCCATCTATCGAATACACGTTGAAAGACGGCAGCTGCTCGGCCTGCTGTGACGAGGTGGGATCGACCGAGACCGGCGGTTCCTGCAGCGTGGCCTTGAATGGTGTCGGACCGAGAAGCTCGACCACACGTTCTTTCGGCGTCGGGAACAGCACATCGTAGGACTCGATCCTGGCGTCCCAACCCCAATCCTTGAAACGCGCGAGGATCCACTCGGCGTTCTGCTTTCCGTACGGCGAACCGAGATGGTGCGGACGTGCCGACATCACCCGCATGTATTCGCCGATGTTCTTCGCCTCGATCAACCCGCGGAACGTCTCGTCTGGCGCGGGCGACTGTGCCCCCACCATCGTCACGATGCCGATGAGAACGACGGCCAGCGCACCTGCGCACACCAGTTGCCTCATCTCGGGTCGCGTCATCGTTCGCATTTCACCTTTCACGCTACACTCCCGTCGTTGAGTCTATCGTGAACGAGACAACGCAGCGGTGGGCGCTGTATCTCTCCGGCGCCTGGAACATCATCGGGGGCGCGAGCGCACTCGCCAATCCCGATGCGCACTTCGCGCAGTTCTATACGACCCGCTTGTCGCTCGACGATCCGCTACAGGCGTTCTTCTTCCGCACGACGTGGATCAACGCGATCGCGTGGGGCGTCGGCTACACGATGGCGGGACGATTCGCCACCGCCAGAGTGCCGGTGCTCGCGGCCGGTGGCGGCGGCAAAGTCGCCTATTGCGCCGCGTGCGTCGGCCTCTTCGCCACTGGGGTCGGCAACTCCTGGCTGCTCGCAACCGGCATCGCCGACGTGCTCTTTGCGGCGTTGTTCGCGGTCATTCTCCTGCGGGCGGAACGCGTGATTCGCTAGCCCTTCACGTAGGAGAGCTTCTCGGCGACTTTCCCGTCGCGGATGCGAAAGATGTCGACACCGCGCACGCGTCCCGGCTTACCCTCGCGGACCCAGGTGTAGATCCAGCGCACGACGCAGCGGTCACCCGACGTGATGAGTTCCTCGGTGTCGAAGTGTGCCTCGGGCGAGCGCCGAAAGAACTCCTCCCAGAACGCGCGGACCGCCGCCTGGCCGGAAATGCGAGTCCCATCCGGGACGGGCCGCGTGTTCTCGAACACGCAGTCCTCGGTCATCCAGCTCATGACGGCGTCTACATCGTGGCGATTGAACGCCTCATTGAAGCGCTCAACAGCGGTGCGGGTGGGATCGGGATCGGCCATGCACGAGTTTAGCTCGCGTGCACAGCCAAACGCCGGCCACGACAATTTCTTCCGACGGTTCAGGTTCGCAGGCGAAAACGTTGCGCTACAATAAGTTGAGCCCCAGTTAAACCTCACGCGCGTGCAGTGCGCGCGCGCTACCTCTCAGCCTTACAGGTTCGGCCGGACCGTAAAGGTTCGGTGCCCTCCGGACGAAAAAAGGTTGAGACGGCCCTGTCTATCTGTCGGGCTCAAGGACACAACATGGTCTTACGCAGGATTGCGCACACTCTCCCTGTGCTTCTGCTGCTCAGCGCCGGCCCCGCCGTCGCCCAGGAGCCAGTGGCGACGTTCAAATCCGGGGTCGATCTCGTCTCGATCACGGCGGTAGTGCGCGACAAAAAGGGCAAGGTGGTCCGGTCACTCGATACCAAGGACTTCATCGTCGCCGAGGACGGCCACCCCCGGAAAATCATCAGCATCCAGTCGGACACCAACGCGCCGGCGAGCATTGCGTTCCTCGTCGACGCCAGCGGCAGCATGGCGCTCGGCAGCGCCCGCCAATCGTCGCGGCACATCTGCGACTGGGTTCTCTCGACCCTGAATAAGCAGAAGGATGATGCGGCTCTTCTCAGCTTTGATACGCGCCTCATCACGCTGCGAGAGTTCAGCGGAAGCTTCGACCACGTGCGCACCGGCCTCGACGAGATCAAAGCGTGGGGAGCGACGTCAATCTACGATGCCATCGCCGGCACGTCGGCGCTCGTGGCCGATCGCGCCCGCAATCGTCGCGCAGTGATCGTACTGACGGACGGTGCGGACAACTGGAGCAGCTACACGCCGCAGGAAGTGGCGTGGATCGCCAGCACGATCGACGTCCCCGTGTACGTTTTCGCGGTGGGTGACGGCGTGAACGCGGACGCTGCGGCATCCAATCCGAAAGCCGAGTACAGCCCGCTCGCCGATCTCGCGCGATCCACCGGCGGTGACTTCTTCGTCGCCAACAGCCCCGCACTGGCCGTGACCGGCATCACGCGACTGGTTGACGAACTGCGGCATCAATATCTGATCGCCTTCGAGCCTTCGAGTACTCAAGGCATGCGAAAGATCGAAATCAAAACGAAGAAAGCCGACCTCCGGGTCAGCTCCCGCAGGTGGTACGCCGGTGGCGCATCTACCGGCTCGACCGACTGACGCCAGGACTTACGGTTCGTTCTCACCCGGAGGCGGCACGCGTCGCGATGGTGTTCCGTTCTCGGGATACAAGATCACATCACGCGGCACGCAGCGTGCGATTCGACTCCCGGACTGAAGGGTCGCGAGTTCCGCTGCACTGACACCAGGCCGTACGAACTTCTCCGCAGAGACACCTGCGCGGGGCAGCTGGGACGCGCTCACTCCAGGAAATGATGTCGACGAGGCTGCCTGAGCGGCTGGCGCGATCGCCGGATCGACCAGGATCGCGCGGTCGCTCGCGCACGGCGTCTGCGCATCCGGACGGGCCGGTGCTGTAGCCTCCACTGCAGGCCGTCCGATCTCCGGGAGCTGAGGCGGCGGCGGTGGTGGCGATGGCAATGGCTGCGAAGGCGGCGAACTCGAAGGTAGCGGCGGCGGAGACGGCGAGCTCGAGGTCGTTGACGGCGTACTTCTGGGCGTGTCGCTTTGGCTGCTGCTCTGTTGCCCCGCAATCGTTGCGGTAGTACACGCGAGTACGGCGACACAGGAGACGAAGGGCTGGACTTTCATATCCTTCGAACTGGTGCAACGCACAGGCCAGTCCCTCATATAATCTCGACCTTTGGGAGGGCTGCTCATGCGCCGCACCGTCTCCGTACCCAAACCGATCCTCGTCTGTGTCGTGTTCGCTCTGGCCGCAGTCGCATACACCACGAGCCAGGCCCAGAGCCGGGGCGGCTCGAAGCGATGGAGCTATCAGGACTGGCCAACCGGTCACTACAAGGTCGCCGACAACTGGCCCAAGCCGCTGCCCGACACGAGGCATTCGCACGATGGCTGGACGTGGGGCTCGTTCGGCGGCGTGTACGCCGAGGATCCCGATCACATCTGGGTTGCGATGCGCGGCGAGTTGCCACTGCCGCAGGGCGCAAAACCGTGGACGCCGTACGCGGCGCTCAATCCGTCACGGGGCAATGCGACCGGCAACGGCGACGGCATCTCGGCGACGTGCGAGCCGGAACCGAAACGCGGATGGGAGCGTCGCTACGAGCACTCGATCTACGTCCTCAATCGCAACGGCGAATTGGTGAACGAGTGGCCGCATCTCGACAAGATGTTCGCGCAACTGCCGTGCGGCCGCGGACCGCATCAGATCAAGATCAGCCCGTACGACAAGGAGAAGCACGTCTGGATCATCGATGACCAGCTGCACATGATCTATCGCTTCACCCACGACGGGAAACTCGTGCACAGCAAGGGCGAGGTCGGCAAACGCGGTCGCGGACCGAACACGTTCGACCGGCCGACCGATATCGCGTGGCTGCCCGACGGCACCTACTTCATCACTGACGGGTACGGCGGCACTCGCGTCGCGAAGTACGACGCCAAAGACAACTTCATCAAGGACTGGGGCGGGCCGCCGAAGGATCCGAAGAATCCGGGGCCGAACGAGTTCAACACCGTGCACAGCATCGCGATCAGTCGCGATCGCCGGCTGTTCGTGATCGACCGGGGCCACGCACGCATGCAGGTGTTCGACGTGGACGGCAAGTTCCTCGACATGTGGACGCTGAAGTCACCGAACTGGCCCGACACGCAGAACACGCTGATGGTGAATCACTTCATCGATCAGAACGGGTTCATCTGGGTGGGCGACGCGCCGACCAGCCGCATTCTCAAATTCGATCTCAATGGCAACTTTCTCTACAGCTGGGGCGCGCCAGGTGGACAGCCCGGTCGTCTCAACTGTTCGCACGGCATGACCACCGATCAACTCGGCAATCTGTATCTCGCAGATTGCTTCGCAGGACGTCTCCAGAAGTTCGAACCGATCCCGAACGCAGACCCCGCGAAGATCGCCGGCCAGATCCTGCGAACGTGGGACACGTGGAAAAAGTGAAGTCGTAGAGGAGGGGTCTTTCGGCCCGCCTACTTCGCCAGACCTGTCGCTCAGCTTCGTGAGACCTTCTCGCTGCTTACAATCGTATGTTCAGCGAGGAGGCCTCATGAGTTACGTCGACGGATATCTCCTGCCGGTTCCTAAACGAAGTGTGCGCGCCTACCGCCGCATGGCTGAAATGGGTCGCAAGATGTGGACGAAGCACGGCGCACTCGATTACAAGGAGTGCGTTGGCGACGATCTCGCCCCGTCGTTCGCGCAGCCGTTCACTCGCCTCCTGAAGTTAAAGCCAAACGAAACAGCGGTATTTGCCTACATCGTGTTCAAGTCCCGCGCCCATCGCGATCAGGTCAACAAGAAAGTCATGAAAGACATGAACGAGATGGGCGGGCCGCCGAAAGACATGCCGTTCGACGCGAAGCGGATGGTCTACGGCGGATTCAAGACGCTGGTCGAGTAGCCGGCGCAACGGAGTTCGCACAAAAGGGGGCGGCCATGGATCTGGTCACGCTCGGACGCACGCTGGGATTCTCGTTCGCCGCCGGCGTGAATCTCTATGCCACCGTCGCCATCCTCGGACTCGCGGCGCGATATGGGTGGGTCGATCTGCCACCGCAGTTTCAGGCGTTTAACAACCCACTCATCATCGGGACAGCGCTCGTGCTGTATCTCGTCGAGTTCTTCGCCGACAAGATTCCGTACTTCGACTCGCTGTGGGACATGCTGCATACGGCGATTCGTCCGCTTGGCGGCGCGTTGATCGCGGTCACCACGCTGGGCGAGGCCTCACCGGGCGTCCAGGGACTTGTGGCACTGCTTGGTGGCACAGTTGCTGCGGGAAGCCATCTCACGAAGACCAGCACGCGCGCCGTTGCGAACACCAGTCCGGAGCCTGCGTCGAATTGGGCGCTCAGCTTCAGCGAAGACGTCTTCGTGGTTGGCCTTGGCTACCTTGCGCTCGCCCACCCGATCGCGGCACTGGTCGTCGCCACGGCGTTGTTGATATTGATCGTGACCTTCGCAGCGGTGATCGTGCGAACGGTAAGACGGTGGTTCTCGCGGCGGCGAGTGGCCGCCGCGACCTG
>DATCXH010001225.1:0-13086 GCA_036565925.1 Vicinamibacterales bacterium | reverse complement strand
GGGCGGCTGACGCGAAAGGCGAGCCGCTCGCCACGAACTACACCGATTGCCTGCCTGACGGCATGCCGACGATGATGGGCGCGATGTTCCCGATGGAGATCCTGCAGAGCCGTGGGCAGGTCACGATCATCGAGGAGGCGTTCACACAGGTTCGTCGCATCATGCTGGACAAGCCACAGAAAGCGTTCGAGGAGGTCGAGCCCGGCTTCTATGGACATTCGGTGGGCCGCTGGGAAGGCGATACGCTGGTTGTTGATACGATCGGCATCAAGGAGAACGTGCGCTTCCAGAACATGCCGCACTCGCCCCAGATGCGAATCAAAGAGCGCATGAAGCTGGTCTCGCCCAACGTCCTCTGGAACGAGATCACGATCGACGATCCGGTGGTGCTCGAAAAGCCGCACGTCTACACTGTGGCCTATCGGCGTATGCCGGACTACACGCTGCTCGAGTACGTGTGCGAAGACAATCGCGAGTACGCGGACGACAAAGGGCGACAGAAGATCCGTATCAACTGACCATGCCAGGACCGGCGCCACTTCTCTTGCTCTCGATGCCGCAGATGGCGGATCCCAACTTCGCGCGGAGTGTGGTCCTGCTGTGCGACTACACCGAACGCGGTGCGTTCGGCCTGATCGTCAACCGGCAGATGGATGAATTCGCGCACTCCGTCGTGAAGACCGATCCCAAAGTCAGCGTCGATCCGGATCTGCGGCTCTTCGTTGGCGGGCCAGTCGATGCGCACAGCACGTGGATCGTGATGGCCGAGGCTCAGGGGCCGGACGATGAGCAGCGCGAGGTATGTCCCGGTGTGCTCCTGTCTGTGTCACGGCGACTGACGCTCGAATTGCTCCAGTCGCCACCCTCGAATCGCGCCCGTGTTGTCGTCGGCTGTGCGGTGTGGGGGCCGGGCCAGCTCGACGCCGAGATCGCCGAATCGTCGTGGCTGACGATGGATATCGATCCATCGCTGATCTTCGGCGTTCCGCCGGAGCAAATGTGGGAGACGGCGATTCGTCGTCTCGGGACCGATCCCGCGAAGCTGCAGGTGAGCTCCGGAGTGCACTGACACGCGCAGGCTCAGGTCTGCGCTCTACACCGACAACATGAGACATCTCACGATTCTCGTTTCGAGTCTTGCGCTTGTAACCGCATGCAGTCGCGAGGCCTCCCAACCAGCCGTGCCAACGCAAACCACGACCGCCGCTCCAGCCGCCGACACCGAAACGAAGAAGCTCGAGACGATGGCCGCGCGATTCGCGCCCGTCGATCTCACCGCTGACATTTCGAAGCTACCGGAGAACGAACGACAGGCGCTTGCCAAGATGGTCGAAGCGGCAAAGGTCTTCGATGCGTTGTTCCTGCGTCAGGTCTGGAACGGCAACGAGACGATGTTGTTGGACCTCGTGCGCGATGGCTCAGCGCTTGGACGCGCGCGGCTGCATTACTTCATGATCAACAAAGGACCGTGGTCGCGACTCGATCACAACGAGCCGTTCATTCAGGGCGCGCCGCCCAAACCGCCACAGGCCAACTTCTATCCGGCTGGTGCCACCAAGGAAGAGGTCGAGGCCTGGATGAAGAGCCTTTCACCGGCCGAGCACGCGCGCGCCACTGGATTCTTCACGACCATCCGCCGTGGCCTCGACGGCAAGTTCATCGCGGTGCCGTACTCGCTCGAATATCAAGGCGAACTCGCGCAGGTGAACAGTCTGCTTCGCGAAGCGGCGGCGCTCACCACGCAGCCGACGCTCAAGAGCTTTCTCGAGAAGCGCGCCGCAGCGCTCTTGAGCAACGACTATTACGACAGCGACATCGCCTGGATGGCGCTCGACGCCAGCATTGAGCCGACCATCGGTCCGTACGAAACGTACGAAGACGAGTGGTTCAATTACAAGGCCGCCTTCGAATCGTTCATCACACTGCGGGATGACGCCGAGACGCAGAAGCTCGCACGGTTCGGGTCCGAGCTTCAGGAGATCGAGAACAACCTGCCGATCGATCCGAAATACCGCAATCCCAAGCTCGGCGCGCTGGCGCCCATTCGCGTCGTGAACACGGTGTTCTCGTCCGGCGACGGCAACCGCGGCGTGCAAACCGCGGCGTTCAACCTGCCGAACGACGAGCGCGTCATCACCGAAAAGGGCTCGAAGCGGGTGATGTTGAAGAACAGCCAGGAGGCGAAGTTCAAGACTGTGCTGCAGCCGATCAGCATGGTGGCCCTCGCCGCAGACGATCGCAAGCACGTCGCCTTCGATGCGTTCTTCACCCACATCCTGATGCACGAGCTGATGCACGGTCTGGGACCGCACAACATCACCGTCGGCGGGCGTGCCACTAACGTGCGGCAGGAGTTCAAGGACATCTACAGCACGATCGAGGAGGCCAAGGCCGACATCTCGGGGCTGTTTGCCCTGCAGTTCCTCGTCGATCGCGAGAAGCTGGACAAGTCGTTCAACGACACGATGTACACCACGTATCTCGCGTCGATGTTCCGCTCGATCCGCTTCGGCATCACTGAGGCACACGGCCGTGGCGTGGCGATCCAGCTCAATTACTTCCTCGACCACGGCGGTGTGACGGTCGCCCAGGACGGAACGTTTGCCGTCAACATGGAGCGCATCAAGCAGAACGTAATGGATCTGACGCGCGACATCATGACGATGCAGGCGACCGGTGATGCACAGGCGGGCAGGCAGATGATCGAGAAGCTTGGTATCGTCCGGCCCGAGGTGCAGGCCGTGCTCGATAAGTTGAAGGATGTCCCCGTGGACATAGAGCCGCGCTTCGTCACGGCCGATCAGCTATTGGCTGGGAAACGTTAGCCCGGAGCCCAGGGCCCAACGCGGCCGCCTCTGCGATCTCCGCGATAGCTTTTCTCCGCGCCCTGTACTTCCTCCGCGCAGCAGGAAGCAATCCTCCAAGCAGACAGCAGCTATAATCCGGCCACGTCTTTCAGGAGGCTTCCTGTGAAACATGGCCGAGCGATCCTCTTGCTGCTCGTCTTCACGACGGCCGGTCTGCTGGTCGCACGCGAGCTCGCGGGCCAGAGCCGGAACACCGTGCAGGCGCCGTACTTCGAAGTCGATCCCTTCTGGCCGAAACCGCTGCCCAATCACTGGGTCCTCGGCTCGTCGATCGGCGTCTCGGTGGACGACCGCGATCATGTCTGGATGATCCATCGCGGCTCGGCGACGATGGCCGACAAAGAGAAGGCACTCGAGACGAAGCTGTCCGACGAATGCTGCGGCGCCGCGCCGCCGGTGCTCGAGTTCGATGCCAATGGCACGCTGGTTGGCCACTGGGGCGGTCCGGGCCAGGGCTACGAATGGCCCACGTCGAATCACGGCATCACCGTCGACCACAAAGGCAACGTGTGGATCGGCGGCAATGGCCCGGGCGACTCGCAGGTGCTGAAGTTCGATCGCAGCGGCAAGTTCCTTCTACAGATCGGCAAGGCGAACGCGCGCATGGTCCAGGGCGCCAGTGGTGCGAAGCCGACCTACGTCGGCGGCAGCAACGATCGGATCTCGTTCGGTCGCGTCGCCAAGATCTTCGTGGATCCATCAGCCAACGAGGCGTATCTCGCTGACGGGTATTTGAACAAGCGCGTCGCCATCATCGATGCCGACAGCGGCACGTTCAAACGCTACTGGGGTGCCTATGGCAATAAGCCGGATGACACCGATCTCGGTCCCTACAAGCCGAGTGACCCGCCGGCGAAGCAGTTCCGCTCGCCGGTGCATTGCGCCGATCTCTCGAAGGACGGCCTCGTCTATGTATGCGATCGCCCGAACAACCGGATCCAGGTGTTCAAGAAGGACGGCACGTTCGTGAAGGAAGCGTTCTTCGCGAAGAACAGCCTCGGTGACGGCTCGGTCTTCGACCTCGCGTTCTCGAAGGATCCCGCGCAGACGTATCTCTACATGGCCGACGGCAACAACATGAAGATCCGCATTCTGCGCCGCGACACACTCGAAGAGCTCACCAGCTTTGGCGACGGCGGACGGCAGCCGGGGCAGTTCTACGCCGTCCACAGCATCGCGGTGGATTCGAAAGGCAACATCTACACTACCGAGACCTACGAAGGAAAACGTCTCCAGAAGTTCGTCTACAAAGGGCTCCGCGCGGTGACGCGCAAGGAGCAGGGAACCGTATGGCCTCGATGAAGAAGAGTCTGTTTGCCGTCGCGCTTCTGGCCCTCGCGGCCGGTCCACAGGACCGGCCTTCCGCACAGTCGGACACCAGTGGTGAATGGCGTAGCTACGGCGCTGACCTGGCGAGCACTCGGTATAAGCCGTTCGACCAGATCAACAAGGACAACTTCAACAACCTCGAGGTCGCCTGGCGGTTCAAGACCGATAACCTCGGACCACGGCCGGAGTTCAACTTCCAGTCCACGCCGCTGATGGTCGGCGGCTGGATCTACACGACCGCCGGCACGCGACGAGCCGTGGTCGCCCTCGATGCCGCGACCGGCGAGATGAAGTGGATGCACAGTGAAGACGAGGGCAAACGCGGCGAAGAAGCACCGCGTCAGCTCTCGGGACGCGGCCTCGCGTATTGGTCAGATGGACGGTCGGCGAGAATCATCTACGTCACACCGGGCTATCGGATGAAGGCGCTCGACGCGAAGACCGGCGCGCCGATCACCTCGTTCGGCAAGAACGGCGTCGTCGATCTGAAGCAGGAAGACGATCAGACCATGGACCTGATCACGGGCGATATCGGTTTGCATGCCGCACCGGTGATTGCCAGGGACGTGATCATCGTTGGTGCCGCACACACCGAGGGCAGCCGCCCCGAGAGTCGCCGCAATGAGAAGGGCTATGTGCGCGGCTTCGACGTCCGCACCGGCAAGCGGCTGTGGATCTTCCACACCATTCCCGAGCCTGGCGAATACGGCAGCGACACCTGGGAGCAGGACTCAGAGTCCTACACCGGCAACGCCGGTGTGTGGGCGCAGATCAGCGTGGACGAAGAGGCGGGCACGGTGTTCCTGCCGGTCGAGATGCCAACTGGCGATTACTACGGCGGCCATCGTCCGGGCGCGGGTCTCTTCGGCGAGAGTCTCATCGCCGTTGATCTGAAGACCGGCAAGCGCAAGTGGCACTATCAGTTCATTCAGCACGGCATCTGGGATTGGGATCTGCCGTGCGCGCCGATCATCGCCGACGTCACGATCGACGGGCGGATGCGGAAGATCGTGATGCAGCCGACCAAGCAGGGTTGGCTGTACGTCTTCGATCGCGTCACGGGCGAACCGATCTGGCCGCTTGAAGAACGTAAGGTCGAACAGTCCGACGTGCCGATGGAGAAGTCGTGGCCGACACAGCGCTTCGTCATGAAGCCGCCGGCGTTCGAGCGGCAGGGTGTCACGATCGACGACCTGATCGACTACACCCCCGAGCTGAGGGCTCAGGCAGTAAAGCTGGTGTCCCAGTTCAAGATCGGACCCATCTTCACGCCGCCCGTCGTCAGCAAGTGGCCGGGGCCCCTCGCCACGCTGATGCTGCCCGATGTGACCGGCGGAGCCAACTGGCCAGGCGGTTCGTACGATCCTGAGACGGGGACGTTCTACATCTTCACCAACACCAACATCGCCGCCGTCGGCCTCATTCCCGGAGCCCAGCGGCCGCAGAAGCCATCGGACATGAACTATGTTCGCGGGCAGGTCGTCGATCCCGCGAATCCGAAGGCACCGCCACTGCCGACGACGGTGCAGGGACTTCCGTTGGTGAAGCCGCCGTATGGCCGTATCACCGCGATCGATCTGCACAAGGGCGAGCTATTGTGGCAGGTGGCGCATGGAGAGACGCCCGACAACATTCGCAATCATCCGGCGCTGAAAGGTGTAACCATTCCTCGCACTGGACGGCAAGGACGCATCGGCACGCTGGTGACGAAGTCGCTCGTCATCGCCGGAGAAGGTGGCGTTTTCACGTTGCCGGACGGCCGCCGCGGCGCGATGCTGCGGGCCTACGACAAGCGCACCGGGCAGGATGCCGGCGCGATCTACATGCCGGCGCCGCAAACCGGCTCGCCGATGACCTACATGCTGAACGGCCGGCAGTACATTGTCGTGGCGATTAGTAGCCAGAACTTCCCAGGCGAGTTGATCGCGTTCAGATTGCCGCAGTCGTAGGGCGGGTCTTGCTCTTTAGGCGCGCCACCGACAAGATCTTTTCATGAAGAGAGCCTTGCTGGCGCTAGTGTGCCTGGCGCCAGCCATCCTTGTTGCCCGCCTCGCAACAGCCAGCCTGAGTGGGCAGGGCCCTGAGCGTTTTTCGGGGCCGTCCTCGCAAACCCTCGCGCAGCTCACCGGCGACTACTGGGAATGGCGGCTCGCCGTGCAGCCTGAGCTCGCGACGCGCGTCGGTCGCACCGAGCACAACGATCGCTGGCGCGACCTGTCGAAGGCAGCGCGCGACCGTCACCGCAAGGATCGCGAGGAGTTCCTGCAGAAGGCGATGTACCTGTCGCCGGGCAATCTCAATCCGACCGATCTGGTGACGTCGCTGCTCATGGAGCACGAGCTGCGAACGCAGCTCGAGGCCGAGAAGTATCTGAATCTCGTGCAGCTCGTCTCGCAGTCAGACGGCGTGCACAACGACGTCTTCAACATCGTCGATCAGATGCCGACGCGGACGATCAAGGACTACGAGAACATCATCACGCGGCTGCGCGCCTTACCGACGCTCATCAATCAATCGATCGACTTGATGCGCGAGCAACTGGCTGCAGGTCTCGCGCAGCCGGCCGTCGTCGTCGATCTCACGCTCGATCAAGTGACAGCGCAGAGCAAGCCGGCGGCTGGCGAGTCGCCGCTGCTGGCGGCATTCCGACGATTCCCGAGCGACATCCCGTCCAGTGAACAAGCGCGACTGCGCGTGCAGGCCTACACGGCGTACGACCAGCAGTTCGTTCCGAGCTGGAAGACCCTCGAGACGTTTTTGCGTGACACCTATCGAACGCAGGCGAGACCGCAGACAGCCTTGATCTCATTGAAGGATGGCCGCGCGGCGTACGCTGCACTCATTCACGCCTACACGACCACGAGGATGACGGCGGAGCAGATTCACCAGCTCGGTTTGCAGGAAGTGGCGCGGATCGAGAAGGAGATGGAGCAGCTCGCGCGCGCTGACGGCTTCACTGGTCCTGTGACTGAGTACGAGAAGCAGCTCGGACAACGACCCGGCATGCGCTTCACATCACAGGCTGAAATGATTCAGTACGCGCGCGAGGTGCTGGCGCGTGTGCAGCCCGCGCTGCCGAAGCTGTTCCTGCGCGTGCCGAAGATGGCCGTGGACGTTCGGCCGATTCCCGCCGATCGCGAAGCGTCCACCGCGTCGAACTACACCGCAGGCACTGCCGACGGCACACGGCCGGCGTGGTTCAACATGAACACCTACCGGCCGACGGAGCAGGTCAAGTACCGAACCGAGGCGCTCGTGCTGCATGAGACGGTGCCGGGACATCACCTGCAGATCGGCATTGCCCGCGAACTGCAGGGCCTGCCCGAGTTCAGGAAGGTGTTCACGGCTGCGGCGTTCTCCGAAGGCTGGGGACTCTATGCCGAGTCACTCGGGTCGGAGCTGGGCGTGTACGCCAATCCGACGACGAAGTTCGGGCAGTTGGCGAGCGAACAGTTCCGCGCCGTTCGTCTCGTCGTGGACACGGGCCTGCACGCGATGGGTTGGTCGCGCGATCGAGCCCGCGAGTATTTCGCGCTCCATGTGCCTGGCCAGTCGCTCGCCGAGATCGATCGCTATATCGCCCGGCCCGGTCAGGCTTTGGCCTACAAGCTGGGCGAGTTGAAGATCACAGAGCTCCGGCGACGTGCGGAACAGGCGCTCGGGTCGAGATTCGATATCCGGCAATTCCACGACGTGGTGCTGAGAAACGGCACGCTCCCGCTGGACTTGCTGGAGGACCAGGTGAACGCGTATATCGCGTCAGTGCAATAGCGGCGTTGATATTGACGACGAGAATAAGTGCGCACAAAACGGCGGTTTCGGTGTATTCTCGCGTCGGTCGCGGCGGGAATTTTTCGTGGCTTCCTGACAAAGAATTCAGAGAGTCTTCAGGTCCAATTCCGACGTAAGTCGGCTACGATTTTTGTTGCGAATGCACGGGTTCTGTCACGGGATCCACGCAAGCCCGTGAGAGTTAGTGGGGAGGAACCACACTATGAAGCGTCTGCTGGTAATCGGCCTTGTCGCGGCAGCGAGCCTCGTTGGCGCGCAGGCTTACGCCCATCACTCCTTCGCCGCCACCTACCTGGAAGATCAGACGGTGACGATCGAAGGTGAGCTGGTGCAGTTCCTGTTTCGAAATCCGCACTCCTTCGTCCACGTGATGGTGAAGGAGAAGGATGGAACGATGGTGCGCTACGCCGTTGAGTGGGGCGGCGCCGGTCAGCTTGGCGGTCAGGGTGTTACCAGAGAGACGCTCAAGGCTGGCGACCATGTGATTATTTCGGGTAGTCCCGGTCGAAACCCGAAGGATCACCGTGTCCGGATGGTCACGCTCCATCGTCCGAAGGACGGCTTCGGTTGGGGCAAGAAGCCGGGCGAAACGGTCGACTAAATGTCACGCCGGGTCTGAAGAACAAGACCCGGCCTGCATCTGCAGAAATTCGGACCCGCCCTACTCAGACGTAGGGCGGGTCTTGTTGTTTAGACCCGCCGTCCGCTAGGGCAACTTCGCGACGGCTCCTCGAACCTTCTGCGTTCCCTCGCCTTCACTGCCTTCGGTCCACGTAAACACCAGTTCGTTCCCGCTGCGCGCGACGCGCGGATAACCGCTCACGCGGCTCGTGCCGTTGATGGTGATCGCCGGTGATTTCGCTCCCGACGACTCGATGCGCCGCATGCGGAACTGACTGCGCTCGTTGGCGAACTCGACCCATGTGGCGACGGCGGACCCCTCGTCGAGGAGTTCGATGTCCACGTGTCCGAGCGAGGCCCCATCGTCGAGCCTGATTGGGTTGCCCCAGGTGCGGCCGGCATCGTCAGAGAACGCCGCGAACGCCTGGCCCTTGTCGTCCTTGCCGGTGAACCACGCGGCCGCGAGCTGACGCCCGCGCGCGCTCAGCGCCGGTCCGTTCACAGGGCATGCGTCGATCTCCCAGTTGTCGGCATGGACGATCTGCGCGTCGCTCCACTTGCCGTTCTCCAGTCGGGTCACGTGAATGTCGCGAATCTCTTTGGCGCTACGGTCGCGGAACGCGGCGACGACGCCATCGGGGGTGACAACGGCGGACGTCGTGCAGCATTCGCAGACTCGCGTATTGGCTGTGACTTCGGCCGTCTGTTTCCATGACGGATCGAAGCTGCCGAAGTAGAGCGCCATTTCCGCATCCTCGGGTTGCTTGCCCTGGTTGCGGCCGTCCAGCCAGACCATGCCGAGCCCTCCGGTGGGCATTTCGAACATCGAGACGAAGCCATGCTGCGTCCGCGTCTTGTCATGGTGCGGCACGAGCGGAGTCGACCACGTCTTGCCCTCGTCCTTCGAATAGGCGAGGCGGATGTCGTACGCCTCGAGTCGGAAATCCACCACGGGATACCAGTTCGCGACGAGCGTACCGTCCTTCATGCGCATGACAGTGGGCACGTCGGCGGCACTTACGAACCAGTCTTTGCTGGACGCGACCGTGGTTGCGGGCGACCAGGCACCGTTCGATCGCTCAGAAAACTTGAGCGCGTAGTTGGGGTCGGCCTGCTCGAGCCAGCTGACCAGCACGCCGCGGCTCGACGCCGTGAGCTGTGGTCCCATCGACATCGCTCCCGCCGGTGGGTCGAGTGGCTCGACTTTAACGCTCCATTGCGCGGGCGCGGATGCGGTCGTCGCTGAGGATGATTTTTCAGGGTTATTGCCACCGCACGCGGTCGCAAGGGTGATCAGAGCCAGGCACCAGCCAAATCGGATGAGCGTCATAAGATTGAAATTATGATCGAGACGCTGCTCGAGAACCATCGCGCGTTTCTGCGCTTCCTCGAAAGCCGTGTCGGCGATCGGCAACTCGCGGAGGACATCTTGCAGGATGCCTTTGCCAAGGTCGTGGATCACCCGGAGCTGGCACCCACCGACGAGGGTATCGTGCCATGGTTCTACCGCACTCTGCGCAATGCGGCGACCGATCAGTTTCGCCGGCGCGGTGCGGCGGATCGCGCGCTGGCAGCGTTCGCGCGTGAGCTCGAAACCTCGGCAACACCCGCCGTTGACCTGAACGCAGAGATTTGCGCCTGCGTATCGCGTCTCGCGGCAACCCTCAAGCCCGAATACGCCGAGGCGCTGCAAGCGATCGATGTGAACGACACGCCGGTGACGGTATTTGCCGATACGCACGGCATCTCACCTGGCAACGCCGGCGTTCGCGTATTCCGCGCGAGGCAAGCCCTTAAAAAGCGTGTGGCTGAGTCCTGCGGGACGTGCGCTGAGCACGGGTGTCTCGATTGCTCGTGCCGTTCGACGCATCAATGATTGACCACTGTAATGGTTTCCCCACCCATGCGTTCTAGAGGCAGAAGCCATCAGGTATCAGGAGTCAGGAATCAGTGGACTTCAGCCCTGAATCCTGAATCCTGATTCCTGATACCTGATTCCTGTTCGTAGTGGAGGCCTGAGGGATGGAACGCGATCTCGTGTGCGGCATGCAGGTGGACCCGGCCAGGGCGGCTGGCAGTGCCCAGCATGAGGGGAACACCTACTACTTCTGCAGCAAGGGCTGCCTGCAGAAGTTTCAGAGCGATCCGAAGAAGTATCTCGACCCTGCCTATCGACCCGGCATGCACGCGATGCATGCCGCGCCGGCGCCGTTGAACCTGGTCAAACAGCGGCCGGCCCCGGTTCATCAACACGGGGGCGCTCGTCGTAGCGAGTCTTCAGACTCGCCGGTTGCAACAGGCGCGCCGGCACCGACCGACCAGCGCGAATACACCTGCCCGATGCACCCCGAGGTGCGCCAGATTGGCCCGGGCTCGTGTCCGATTTGCGGTATGGCGCTCGAGCCGGTCGAGGCGTCACTCGAGGAGGAGCCGAATCACGAACTGATCGACATGAGCCGTCGCTTCTGGTGGTCGCTCGCGTTGACGGCGCCGATTCTCGCGTTCATGGTCTCGGAGTTCCTACCCGGACAGCCATTGCAGCACGCGATGCCGGCAAACGTGATGACGTGGATCCAGTTCGTGCTTGCGACGCCGGTTGTGCTCTGGGGTGGGTGGCCGTTTTTCGTCCGCGGCTGGGCGTCGGTTGTCAGCCGTCACCTCAACATGTTCACGCTGATCGCCCTCGGCGTAGGCGCGGCCTATGTCTTCAGCGTGGTTGCGACGATCGCGCCCGGTCTTTTTCCCGAGTCGTTTCGCGTGCATGGTCAGGTTGGCGTCTACTTCGAGCCTGCCGCGGTCATCGTCGTGCTCGTCCTGCTCGGGCAGGTCCTCGAGTTGCGAGCACGGAGCCGCACCAGCAGTGCGATTCGCGGTCTGCTCGGACTGGCGCCAAAGACCGCTCGCAAGATCGAAGGGGATGGGATCGAGCACGACATTCCGCTCGAGCACGTGCACGTCGGCGATCGGCTGCGCGTCCGACCTGGTGAGCGTGTTCCTGTTGACGGCGTCGTCGTCGACGGCGCGACGGCGGTAGACGAGTCCATGGTGACGGGCGAACCGATCCCGGTCGAGAAGACACGAGGTGCGTCCGTGACCGGCGGCACCGTGAATGGTACCGGGACCATCGTGTTCGAGGCGCGTCGCGTCGGCAAGGACACGTTACTCGCGCAAATTGTCCGCATGGTGACCGAGGCGCAGCGATCGCGTGCGCCGATTCAGCGACTCGCAGATACCGTGTCCTCGTGGTTCGTGCCCGCCGTCATCGCGGTCGCGATCATCACGTTCATCGTGTGGGCGACGATTGGTCCCGAGCCGCGGCTCGCACACGCGCTTGTGAACGCGGTGGCGGTGCTGATCATCGCGTGCCCCTGTGCGCTCGGTCTCGCCACGCCGATGTCGATCATGGTCGGGACCGGACGCGGCGCCGAGCTGGGTGTTCTCATCCGCAATGCGGAAGCGCTGGAGGTCCTCGAGCGCGTGACGACGCTGGTCGTGGACAAGACCGGGACGCTGACGGAGGGCAAGCCGACGATAGTTGGTGTCGAGACGATGCCGGTCATCGACGAGACCATGCTGCTGCGTGCGGCTGCGAGTCTGGAGCAGGCGAGCGAGCACCCGCTCGGCGCGGCCATCGTCGGCGGCGCGCGGGCTCGCGGAATCGCATCGGTGCCGGTCGAGCAGTTCGCATCGGTGACGGGTAGAGGCGTGACCGGGCGTCTCGATGGGCGCGTGATTGCGGTCGGGAGTCTCGCGTTTCTCGAGTCGTTGGGTGTGGATGTCGCGGAGCTTGGCCAGACGGCGGAGCCGCACTATCGGGATGGACAGACGGTCGTGTTCGTTGCCATCGACGGCCGGGCCGCGGGGCTGCTCGCGGTGGCGGATCCGATCAAGCCGTCGGCCCGGGAAGCGGTACAGGCACTTCGAAATGAGGGCATCACCGTGGTCATGGTCACCGGCGATCGCCGCGCGACCGCAGAAGCCGTGGCCAAGGCTGTCGGCATCGATCGCGTCGAAGCGGAGGTTCTCCCGGCGCAGAAGGCCGATGTGGTGCAGCGTCTTCAGACGGGGCAGCAGCGGGTGGCCATGGCGGGCGACGGCATCAACGATGCCCCCGCGCTGGCGAAGGCCGACGTCGGCATCGCCATGGGTACTGGGACTGATGTCGCAATGGAGAGCGCGGCCGTCACACTGGTCAAAGGCGACCTGCGCGGCATCGTGCGAGCGAGACGTCTCAGTCGCGCGACGATGAAGAATATCCGGCAGAATCTGTTCTTTGCGTTCGTCTACAACGTGCTCGGCGTTCCGGTAGCCGCGGGCGTGCTGTATCCCGTGTTCGGTCTGCTCCTCAGTCCGATGATCGCCAGCGCGGCGATGACGTTCAGCTCGGTGTCGGTGATCGCCAATGCGCTGCGGCTGCGGCGTGCCGCAATGTAGCGTGGCCTTGTCCGATGTGGTGTCCGACTGTCTTGGCCGCCGT
>DATCXH010001217.1:0-12915 GCA_036565925.1 Vicinamibacterales bacterium | reverse complement strand
TCGGCATCACGGCCGTCGAGCTGATGCCGATCCACCAATTCGTTCACGACGGATTCTTGATCGAGCGAGGTCTGCGGAATTACTGGGGCTACAACACCATCGGATTCTTTGCGGCGCACGCGGAGTATGCGAGCCATCGCGATCCGGCGGCGCAGATTGGCGAGTTCCGCGAGATGGTGTGCGCGCTGCACCGCGCCGGCATCGAAGTGATCCTCGATGTCGTCTACAACCACACCGCCGAAGGCAATCATCAAGGGCCGACGCTGAGTTTTCGCGGCATCGACAATCGCGCGTATTACCGGCTTCAGCCCGATCAGCCGCTCTACTACAGCAACTACACCGGCACCGGGAACAGCATGAACACGACCCATGCATCGGTGCTGCAGCTGATCATGGATTCGCTCCGCTACTGGGTGCAGGAGATGCACGTTGACGGCTTCCGGTTCGATCTGGCGTCCACGCTCGCCCGCGAGTATCACCACGTCGATCACGGCTCGTCGTTTTTCGACGTCATCCAGCAGGATCCGGTACTCAGCCGCGTGAAGTTGATCGCCGAGCCGTGGGACGTCGGCGACGGCGGCTATCAGGTCGGCAACTTCCCGCCGCGTTGGAGCGAATGGAATGGACAGTATCGCGATGCCATGCGCGACTACTGGCGCGGCGAACAGTCGGTGGCGACCTTTGCCTCGCGGTTCGCTGGCAGCTCCGATCTCTACGCGCGCAACCGCCGGCCTGACGCCAGCATCAACTTCATCACCGCGCACGACGGCTTCACACTGCGGGATCTGGTCTCGTACAACGAAAAGCACAACGAGGCCAACGGCGACAACAACACCGATGGTGAATCGCACAATCGTTCCTGGAATTGCGGCGCCGAAGGACCGACGGGCGATGCGAACGTGCTCGCGTTACGCGCGCGCCAACAACGCAACATCCTCGCGACGCTGCTCCTGTCGCAGGGTGTGCCGATGATCCTCGCGGGTGACGAGCGCGGCCGCACCCAACACGGCAACAACAACGCCTACTGCCAGGACAACGACATGTCGTGGATAAACTGGCAGACAGGGGACGCCGACTTGCTGGAGTTCACCCGGCAGCTGATCCGGTTGCGTCGCGCGCATCCGACCTTTCAGCGGCTGCGTTGGCTCACCGGTCATCCGACCTCCGAGGGCGGCATCCCCGATGTGGTGTGGTGCACGTCAGCCGGCACCCCGATGACGGATCAGCATTGGACCGACGGCGGACTCAAGAGCGTCATGGTGTTCCTCAACGGATGCGCAATTGCCGGCAGCGGGCAACGCGGCGAGCGGCTCACCGACGACGGTTTCTTGTTGCTCTTCAACGCGCACGATCATCCGGTGGACTTCACGGTGATGAACGCCGTCTCTGATGCGAGATGGCGCGTCCTGTTCGACACGCGCAAGAGCCGGCCTCGTGCATCTCGCCGCCGCTTCGTCCCGGGGGAACGGCTCCGGGTCGAACCACGCGCAGTACTCATCCTCGCCAATAGTGTGAGTCCGACAAGCATCGACGATTGACGCAGTACGATTGACGGATTGAGGTCGATGGACGATTCGCTCAATCCATCGCTACCAATGAGTCAATCTTCCATCGTCCCTCGTGAATCTCTGGTTTCCGCCTACCTCGCCTGGATTGTCGTCTGCATCGTTTGGGGCACGACGTATCTCGCGATTCGCATCGCCCTCGAGTCGGTGCCGGTGGCGTTAGTGGGCGGACTCCGATTCACGGCCGCCGGCCTGATCCTGATCACGGGGCTGCGCGTGACTGGCCAGCCATTGGCGGCGCGCCAATCGTGGGGCGTGATTGTCCTGTCGGGATTTCTCCTGCTGGTTATCGGCAACGGTGCGGTCGTCTGGGCCGAGCAGTATGTCGCCAGCGGACTGGCCGCGGTGATGGTGGCCATGGTGCCGTTCTGGAATGTGGTTGTGGAAGCGCTCCTTGCAGATGGAGAACGGGCGACGCCCCGGACGTGGTCCGGCCTGGCGGTCGGATTCGCCGGGATCGTGGTCTTGGTCTGGCCGGAGTTGTTCGCGGGTGGCCCGGGTGGGCGTTGGTTCGTCGCTGGTGTGATTGCGTTGCAGTTGGCGTGTGCGGGCTGGGCGCTCGGCACGTCGGTGACCAAGCGCAACACGGTGTCCTCGTCACCGGCCGCGATGTCGGCGATGCAGATGCTCGCTGCCGGCCTGATGTTCCTGGCCATTGCCACCCTCACCGGCGAGTGGAAGGAACTGGCGTTTACCGTTCGATCGGCGAGCGCGATTCTCTATCTGGTGGTGTTTGGATCCATCATCGCGTTCTCTGCGTATGTCTACGCGCTGAAGCATCTCCCGATTGCGACCGTCTCCCTCTACTCGTACGTCAACCCGCTGATTGCCGTCGTCCTTGGCACCGTGCTGCTGTCGGAGCCTTTCTCGGGCCGGACGCTGGTGGCGTCGGCGCTTGTCTTTGCAGGCATCGCGGTCGTGCGGTCAGCGTCGAAGGCCTGAAACTGTCCTCTCATCCGGCGTGGAATCGCGCAAGAACACGCACAGACAGGCAGCAGAGCTTGGCATACTCTTGGCTATGGCACTCAGCCAGGGAGTGACGTTATGAAGCATCGCGCTTTTGCCGCTGTGATCGTTGCAAGCCTTTCGATGACCGCCGTGCCGGCGTTCGCCCAACAGGGACGCGATCGGAGCGACGGTCGGGACAATCGCGACACCGATCGCGTGTGCTTCTATCGCGATGTGGAGTATCAGGGGCCGTCGTGGTGCTATCGCCCCGGCGATGAGCTCGCGGATCTCCGTAACCGCAACAACGAGATTTCGTCGATCCGCATCTTTGGGCGCGCGCGCGTTGTCGTGTGGGACCAGGAAGAATTCATGGGCGCAACCGATGAATTCGACATGGACGCTCCCGACTTGCGGCTGCGGGCGATGGAAGGGCGCCGCAACTGGAACGATCGCATTGATTCGTTTCAGGTGCTGTCGTTCAACAGGCGAGGCCGGGGCTTCGGCGTTGGCCGCAATGACCGCGACGACGACCGCGACAACCGTCCGGCGCGCGATCGGATCTGCGTCTACGAAGACATCAACTACGGCGGCCGGTCGCAGTGCTGGAACGCCGACGAAGAGGAGCGCAATCTGAACGGGAGAGGCTGGAACGATCGCATCAGCTCGATTCGCGTCTACGGTCGCGCCCGTGTCGAGGTGTATCGCGATGCCGACTACCGCGGTCAACGCCTGCGGATCGACCGCGATGCCCCAGACCTCGGCGCCATCAACTGGAGCGATCAGATTTCGTCGTTTCAAGTGCGGTGAGCGGGCGCAGTTCTTCGACCCCACATGTCAAGCGTGGGCGCTCGGGATCACTGATATCGAGTTGGTCCCAGCGCACCACGTAGCCGCCAGGCCGCACGCCGGTCACCAGCTTCACACCAACGCCGAGACGTTCGAACAAGCCGGCAGCCCCAATCACATACTCCGAGATCGTCCACTGGTGGCCGTGCTTCTGGACGCGACAGTCCTCCAATCGCCCGACCGGCCGATTGTTACGGGCGAGCACGACCCGTCCCAGCAGACGATCGAGATGGAACTCGCCGTTCTGATCGATCGATGCGACTGCTCTCTTCATGACGATCGCGGCAGCGATCCGATCCACCGGCGCAGCCGTTGTTCAATGGCGGCTGCGGCGGTTTCACCAACCGCTACGCTGACCCGCACGTGGTTGTCCACATCAAGGATCTCTGAGACACGCAGACGGACCGGCCGTCCTTCGTTGACGCCAAACGCACACTCCAATCCGTCGGCCAGACAGCCGGTCACTCGTCCGAGGCGATGGGCAATCGCCGACGGTCCGATTTCGATTTCGGAGACCGCGGGCGCCTGGCCTGGGGAGACGCGCAGCACTATGCGATCAACCCGGCCCATGTCGCGTCCGTTCCGATCGACGACACGCTTGTCCAGCAGGTCGCGTGCAAGATTCATTCAGCCTCCAAGAATCTCCAACGGAATCACGACGACGGCCATCACCGCTCCGGCGACGGTGAGTGCCGCCAGACAGACATTGCCGATCGCGCCACTCGTGTGGGCCTTCACGTAGTTGTCGTCATTCATCAGCACGAGAAACGGCAGTACCACTGCCGGCATGATCACCACCGTGAGCGCGACTGAGATCAACGTGAGGCGCAGCGGATCGAATCCAATCAGTGACACGACAACAGCCGCCACCAGGACGATCGTGAACGCGAACGTGAACCGGGCCGCATCACGGCGAGGCTTGTTCGCCCCCCACGACCAGCCAAAGAACTGCGCGAACAAATACCCGGCGTTCAACGTGAGCTCGACGGCCGCGCCGAAACACCCGATGCCGAGCGCAACTGCGAATAACGGAACTGCCCATCGATCGAACACCGGCACGAGCATCAGGGCTGCCTGATCGTACGAGTCAACAACGATGCGAAGCGGGGCGAGCACCATCGCGCTGGTCACCAGCACCCCCATCGACACGACGCCGCCGAAACACATGCCCGTGTAAGCGGTGGTGCGGTTCACCCACAGTTCACTCTCGGTGAGCTTCTCCTCAACTGCACCAGAGGCATAGAAGTTCAGGAGATATGGACTGACGGTGGCACCCAGAATGCTGACCGCGAGAAATGCGTATCGCGCCAGATCGTGTCCGGGAAGCGACGGAATCAATGAGGCGCCGAGGTCACCGGTATTGGGCTGCATCTGCCACGCCGACACCACGAAGGCAAGCGTTACCAGCCCGAGGAGCCCGATGCCGTATTCGATCACACCGAATCCACACAGCCAGAGCACCAGCCAAATCACCAGTCCGATCGGAATGACCCACCACTGAAACGCGACACCGGTGAGCAGCTTGATGGCGATGGCGGCACCGCCGATTTCCGCAGCCAGCAGCAACACGTCAATGAGCATTTCAGCCGCGAGCGGCACGATCTGGAAGTGCACGCCGAACCGTTCACGGACTGCCGCCGCCAACGATTGACGACTCACCGCGGCGAGACGACCTGACATCTCGACAAGCATCGCGAGCATGATCGTGGCCGCGGCGATCGCCCACAGCAGCTCAAAGCCGAACTCCGAGCCCGCTTGCGCGGCGGTGGAGATCGAGCCTGCCTCGACGAAACCGCCCATGCTCGTGACGACGCCAAGGATCAAATCGACAATGGCACTCATCACCGCTCCGTCGTGAGGCCATCAATGTCGTGCAGGCGTTCACGGACGGCCGCGGCGTCCGATCTACGCACCTCGTCGCGGATGGCGGCGAGCACGCGTGATAGCCGTTCGGCCGATCGCGACAGCTCTGCGCCCCGCGGATCGACGAGTGCATCGGGTGTTTTGGCAAGCGCGGCGCGCTCTTTCTCAACCAGCACGTACGTTTGCTCGAGCGCCGTTATCGTGTACGTGGCAGACGTGCTACCTGCGAGCCATGCACGACCGATTGCAGTCGTCGATGCGGCAAGTGACTCGAGCTTCTGATCGTGCTGCTGCAGGCGCTGATCGTGCCGGTCGCACGCCGTTGCCATGAGCGCAACCGTTAACAGCAATTCGGGCGTTGCCACTTGACGAGCCACATCATGAACGAAGCAATAACTGAGCCCGAGCCGGCATTCCTGAGGTTCGCGGGCGGCATCTTTGCAAACGACAACCGCATGAACTCGATGGCGAGAACGGCGTGCGCGGGAGCCATAGCTGGGGTCGCCGGCACCCTGGCGATGAACGTCGCACAACGGCTCTGGACGCTCGCCGCTGGCGATCGTCCGCCGGAATCCGCTGCTGGTCCGCACGATGCGCGTGACTGGCAGGAACGCGAAGAAGGACGGAACTCGAACGAGGTTGCCGCACAGACGGTGGCGACGATGTTTGGTCGTCCGCTGAGCGATCGTGAACTGGCCGTGGCTGCGCTGATGGTCCATTTGAGTTTTGGTGCAGCGGTCGGCGCTGCCTACGCCGTGTACGTCATGCGACGCGAAAAGCGTCCTGGCACAGGCCTTGGGCTGGGGACGGCCCTGTGGCTTACCGCCGACGAGATCGCCATGCCGGTGCTCGGTCTGTCGCGTTCGACCCTGCAGCGCTCTCCGGAAAAGCACTTGCAGTCATTGGTGGCGCATTTCGTGTACGGCGTTGCGACCGAGGGGACTCGACGACTCACCGCGGCGACGTTCTGATGCAGGAAAGGTGAACGTCGGATTAATTCAGTGTAAATCGTCGACGCGCATGCGGTCGCTATACTACCGGCCGTCACGATGAAATCGTTCACGCGGATCGGCGGGCGGGTGTTCTGGCTGGTGTGCGCGCTGTGCGTGCTGCTGCCAGGTATCGCCGCGGGCGCCGGGGGCGGCAGCGCACCGCTGGCGGGTCCAAAGACCCGCCTCTACGCACCGCTGGCGGGTCTAAAGACCCGCCTCTACGCATCATCGCAGGCGGGTCTAAAGACACGCCGCTACGCCGAGTCGCATCGGAACCTGACCGCGACCGGCCATCGTCACGTTGACAGTGCTGATGCGGATTCGGAGTCGGGCGATCGCGTCACAACGTGCGCACTGTTGGCGGGTCTGCACATCTCGCAACGCGCGCCGCGCCTCGAAGACTTCAGCTCGCGTATCGATAGCGGCACTCGCGCGTCCCGCCGACTCGCTCTCGGTCCCCGCTTCGCTCCTCGTCCCCCTCCCGCACCACGCCAGCTGTAGTGTCGTCCGTTCCTCCGAACGGGCCCTCATCGACAGTTGAGACGTGACCGCGGCGCCGCATTGTCCGGCGCGATGCGTGTCGCGTGATGGTGCGCATGCGAATCGTCCTGGCGGATATCAAGGGTGGCGACGGTCTTATCAGCAAAGACACTGTGGTTGGCGGCTACGGTTCGAGACTGAAGCCGTTTTCGAGAGTGACGCGCGCGGTCGCGCACGTCAAGGGTAAGTATCACGATCTGCCGAGTGTCCACCTGGCGTATGCGGCAGCGCTCGCCCGACAGGCGGGGCACGAGGTCATCGGTTCGTCCGGCGAACTGGCGGATGGCGATGTGGCGATCATGCTGTCGTCACTGGTCGACTACCGTCGCGAGACCGCATGGGCCCGTGCGATGCGTGAACGCGGTGTTCGCGTCGGCTTCATTGGGCTCGCCGCGCAGCACCTGCCGCATCTCTTTGAAACCTCCGCCGACTTCATCGTCGCCGGCGAACCCGAATTCGCGTTACAGCGTTTGTTCCGCGGTGATCGGTTGAGCGGAATGGTGCCCAGCCCGCAGATCAACGAACTGGATTCGCTGCCGTTCCCGGTGTGGGAACCCCTCGTACCATCGCGGCGTCGCGTGCGCGTGCCATTCACCGGTCGTCCCTACGGAGGATCGCTGCCCGTGCTTGCCTCGCGGAGCTGCCCCGAGTTCTGCACGTACTGTCCGCATCGGATCCAGTCCACCTATCGCTTTCGTTCGGTCACCAACATCCTCGACGAACTCTCATACCTCGAGGACATGCGCGGGCCGCTGCACATCGTGTTCCGCGACCCGTTGTTTTCGCAGGAGCGCGACCGCGTCCTCGAACTCTGCGACGGCATCCGCACGCGTCGGTTGCCACACACCTTCGAGTGTGAAACGCGCCTCGATCGGTTGGACGACGAGCTGCTGCGGGTGATGCACGACGCCGGCCTGCGTGCGATGACGTTCGGCGTTGAATCGGTGGCACCGGCCACGTTGAAACACGTGGGGCGCCGTCCGATTCCCGAACCGCAGCAGCGGCTGGTGCTTCGTCGCTGCCACGACCTGGGGATCCGCACTGCCGCGTTCTATGTGATCGGCTTCGCCGAGGATACCTGGGAGTCGATCGGCGCCACGATCGAGTACGCGATCGACCTGGGATCGACCCTGGCCCAGTTCAAGATCCTCACGCCGTATCCAGGTACGCCGCTGTTCAAGCGCATGCAGCCGACGATCACCGAAACCGATTGGGAACGGTTCGACGGGTTCACGCCGACCTTCATGCATCCGTCATTGACACACGCGGAACTGACGTTTCTGCTTGGCAACGCCTACACGCAGTACTACATACGACCGTCGTTTCTCACGAACTATCTGCGCATCGAATCGCCGCGCGTGCGTGCGCTCATCGAGTCACTGGACGCGCCGGTCCGTCGGCGGCACACGCGAGAAGTCGCGCTCAAGGAACGGGCGCTGTCGTGCTGATGGATGCCGAGTTCGGTCGCGCGTGGCTTGCGGTACTGCCGTATGCCGGCCTCACGCTGGCCGCGATCGTCGAGGGCGAAGTCGCCTACATCGCCGCGGCGACGCTTGTCGCCGAGGGGCACTTGTATCCGCTCGGGGTGCTCCTGGCTGGCGCACTCGGTGCATCGATCGGCGACCAAACGTATTTCTACATCTTTCGCGGACGGCTGCCGCGATGGATGGCTCGGGTTCCATCGCTTCAGCGCAAAGCGGAGCCACTCATCGACCGGGTTCGCCGCCACGCGCGCCTGATGGTGCTGCTGATTCGCTTCGCTCCTGGATTTCGCATCGCGCTTGCCGCCGCGTGCGCGGCCGTGGACGTGCCGCCGGCGACGTTCTCGGTGCTGAACGCGATCTCGGCGCTGGCCTGGGCGTTCACGCTGTTGGTCCTCGTCGCGTGGGTCGGGCCGACGTAGCTCGCACAGTACGGACTCGAGGGCTGGAAGGGTGCGCTCGCGGTCGGGCTGTTGCTGCTGTTGCTGTTCAAGGTGTTGGGCTTGTACGAACGCCGCGTCATCGAGCACGCGGAATAGGAAAAGACAATGGCTGCTATCGGTCGATTTGGGACACGCGTGGTACCCGAACTCTCGAAGATCATCCAGGAGTGCCGTGCGCGCAGGCAGCTTGTGCAGGGGCCGCACATCGAGCAGTTCGAGCGCGAGTTCGCCCGTGTTCTTGGTGGCGGGCACGTGCGCGCGTGCTCGACGGAGTACGGCAGGATGGCGCTGTACTTCATCCTCAAGGCGATGGACCTGCCGGCCGGCAGCGAGATCGTGGTTCCAGCCTTGACCTTCTGGGTGGTTCCCGAAATCGCGCGCGTCGCGGGCTTGACTCCGGTATTCGCCGACATCGACCCGGTGACGTTTACCCTGAGTCCCGGCGCCGTTGAACGCGCGATTACCCCACGCACACGCGCAGTGCTTCCGACGCACCTCTACGGCATGGCGTGTGACATGGACGCCATCCTCGATATCGCGAAGCGCTACGACCTCAAGGTCATCGAGGACTGTGCGCATTCGCTCGGCGCCACCTACAACGGTCGGATGGTCGGCACGCTGGGCGACGCCAGCTTTTTCAGCTTCCAGGCGTTCAAGCCGCTCAATACCTACGGCGGCGGACTGGCATGGGTGCGTGATGCCGAGCTCGCCAGGCGTGTGAGTGAATACGCCGACGGCGAGGCCTGGCCAGACGAGAAACGCGTCGAACACATTTTGTGGTCGGGAAAATGGCAGCACACGTTCATTCGGCCGAAAGTGTTCACCTGCTCGCTGTTTCCGATCTGGTGGACAGCATCATGGTTCGACGCCAAGCCCGAAGAACGGATGTGGGAACAGCGACGATCGCTCGATCCGCTGCCGGCCCACTACCGCGGGCGGTTCACGAACGTACAGGCGGCGATCGGGCTCGCGGGTCTGGAGCACCTTCCCGAATTCATTGCGCGCACCAGGCGTCACGCCGCGTTGCTCGACGATCTGCTCGGGTCGATTCCCGGTGTCACGATTCCCCAGACGCCGTCAGACCGCACGCACGTCTACTACCAGTACTGCGCCTACGTTCCGGACAGCGAGACCATCGTCAAACGGTGCATTCGCCGTGGTGTTGACGTCGCGCCGATGCATGTGGACGTGTGCACCACGATGGAATTGTTCGACTGGTCCGGCCCGGCAGCACCCGGCGCGGAATACGCATCTACCGCCGTGCAGGTGCCGGTGTACGAATCGCTGCAGGATCGCGAGATCGAGCGGGTCGGGCGCCTCGTCAGAGATCAGGTCCTGAAGCTGAGCGCTCATGCCCCACGACATGCAGGAGATGCACGCACCGTGAGGTCGCGGTCGATGTGATTGATGGTCAGGTGTAGTGTCCAACTTTAGCCGGACGTGGTGTGGCGGGCCGGCGCGCACCGCTGGGACACAATGTACAGCGCGAGCGATACGCGGACGCTCCCCAACCATGATCACAGACCTCCTGCTCGTTCTTGTTCTCGTCCTCGTGAATGGTCTCTTCGCGATGTCGGAGATCGCGATTGTCAGCTCACGGCGTGCCCGGCTCGTGCAGATGGCCGACGAGGGCAGCTCGGGCGCGCAGCGCGCGCTGGAGCTGGCGTCAGAGCCAACCCGATTTCTGTCCAGCGTGCAGGTTGGCATCACCAGCATCGGCATCCTGAACGGTGCGATCGGTGAGGCGGCGGTGGTCACACGGCTCAATGCACTGTTCCTGCAGGTGCCATCGCTGGCGCCGTACGCGCATGCACTCGCGATGAGCACGATGGTCGTCGGGTTGACGTACGTGTCATTGATCCTCGGCGAGCTTGTGCCGAAGCGACTGGCATTGACGCAACCAGAGAGGGTCGCCGGCATCATTGCGCGGCCGATGCAGATCCTCTCGACGGTGGCCCGGCCGCTCGTCCTGCTGCTGAGTGTCTCGACGGAAACCATCCTGCGAGCGCTTCGTGTCCGCCAGGTGAAGACACCCGCCGTAACCGTGGAAGAGATCAAAGTGCTGGTCGAACAAGGCGCCGAGGAAGGCGTGTTCGAGGCGACCGAGCAGGAGCTGGTCACCAACGTGCTGAACCTGGATCAGCGGCATGTGGGTTCCGTCCTCACGCCTCGCTCTACGGTCGCCTACCTGGACGTGCGTGATTCCGTGGAGACGAATCGCGAAAAGCTTCGTGGCGCACAGCACAACGTGCTGCCGTTGTGCGACGGCGGTCTCAATCACGTACTCGGATTCGTGCGCGCGACGAAAGTACTCGAGCAGGTTCTGGGCACCAACGTGCTGGACCTGCCGTCGATCGCCGAGCCGGCGCTCTACGTCCCTGAGAGGATGTCGCTGATGAAATTGCTGGAGCGGTTCAAGCGCACGCATCTCCCACTTGCACTGGTCGTGGACGAATTCGGCGACGTCGAAGGTCTCGTCAGCTTGACCGATGTCACCGAGGCCATCGTTGGCGACCTGCCGTCGGAACCAGACGAGGAGCCGTTGATCGTGCGCCGCGAAGACGGCAGCTGGCTGATGGATGGCAGCCTCGACCTCGATACCGTGCTGCGCACGCTCGATGACGACTCACTGCTGTCCGCCGAGGATCGGCAGCATTACCACACACTGGGTGGGCTGGCGATGCTGGCACTCGACCGCGTGCCGCAGATTGGCGACATCTTCGAGCGCGGCCCCTACCGGTTCGAGATCGTGGACATGGATGGGAACAGGGTCGATCGACTGCTGGTTGCTCGGACGCTTCCGGCGACGAGCGAGGGCGGTGACAGCACCGACGCCGGCGAGACGTAAACGGCGCTGCGAACGGCCACGAAGGGTCGCGGCTTCTGCGGCCCGCTTTGGGCGACGGATACAGGGTTCTCGCACCCTGCACCAGAAACGTCGCTCACAAGCCCGCACGCGAATGGCATATCGATTGGTGTATCACCTGACGTGGCCGAGGTTGTTCATCGTCTTGGTGCTCCATTTGCCAACGAACGAACCAAAGAGATTCCGATCTCTTTGATCCGCGGCGGAGCCTTTTACCGCGTCCAGGTGAAAGCTGGATTGATCCATCCGCGCGGGTGGGATCTTCAGCGGCGAGTGCCCCTGGCTGTAGCGATCACCTGGCTTCCGCTGGTGATCCTGGCCGCGACTCACGGCGGAGTTGGAGACGTTCGCGCGCTGCTCGTCGACTATCGCGTCTACTCGCGTGCGTTCATCGCGATTCCGCTGCTGCTGATCGCGCAGGTCACGATGGAGACACGCTTCCGGGAAATGGCGCAGCAGTTCCTGGACGCCAATATCATCCGCATGACCGAGCTCTCACGGTTCCGCGAAATCATGCAGCGGACACGACGGCTTCGCGATTCGAAGCTGCCCGAGTTGCTGATCATGATCGCCGTCTATGTTCAGGTTGGCTATCTCTTTGAATCTGGCCGCGTCGCGTCTGCGATATGGGCCGTTGACACGGCGTCCGGCTTTATGACGCCCGCCGGCTACTACGCGATGCTCGTCACACATGCGTTGTTCCTGACGCTCATTTCGATCGCACTGTGGAAGTGGCTGATCTGGATAGACGTGCTTCGACAAATCTCACGAATGCATCTCCAGCTGGATGCGACCAATGGTGATTCCACGGCAGGCCTCGGGTTCCTCAGTGACATTCCCCGTGCGTTCGTACCGGTTGTTCTCGGGCTGGCCGCCGTGGTCGGAGCTAACTGGCGAGCGCAGATATTGAGCGGTCAGCTGACGTTGGACTTTCTCAAGTGGCCGGCGGCGGCCCTCGCCGTCATTCTGTTGCTGATCTTCTTTCTGCCGCTGGCGCTGTTCACGCCTCCGTTACTGCGTGAGAAGCGGTTGAGCACTCGCGTGTACGGGTCGATGCAGCATCTCGTGTCGCTGCAGTTCCGACGCAAATGGACGGCCCGCCATCAGAACGTCACGGAACTGCTCGGTGCGCCCGACGTCAGCTCGCTCGCAGATCTATCGGCGGCGTTCCGAAACATTGAGCAGATGGTTGTGTTTCCATTCCGCAAAACCACCGCCATCGCGTTCCTGCTCGCCGTCGCCGTTCCGATGATTCCGGTGATCACGACGAACATTCCGCTCAAGGCGATCATGAGAGGTTTGTTCGCCGCTATTCACTGATCGTCGCTAAACGTGTGACGTGCGACGAATTGCTTAGGCGGGTCGGCGAAC
>DATCXH010000212.1:0-3422 GCA_036565925.1 Vicinamibacterales bacterium | reverse complement strand
TCCCTGCCGATGGGATCGTCTGATCGATGAACAGTTTCGCAAGACTCATCTCGTAGGCTGCCGTCATGGGCAAGCGGTATCCGCTGACGCGCGGCACGCGGCGAAAGATCTCGCCTTGCGCCAGATAGGTCGCGCCCTGCAGGCACACCGCCAGCAACAGCCACCACGTCGTGGCTCGTTCCGCCACGCGAACGAACTCCCGACCTTCAGAGACGTTGACAGCGGCAAGAACGACGGCGACCAGGATCGCGGCCCCGATCATCCACGAGACCCAGGAACTGCTCGTACCTCCGCCGTTAACCACGTCGGGAGTTCCGGGTGTTAGATGCCGCTTGACCGAAAAGCTGATTGGCATTCTGCAGCGGAGAGACTATGGCTGCGCGGATTCCGGCGCAAGAATTCGGCCATGACCGCGAGTCGCCACACCCATGCGGCTGGGCGGATCGCTGGGAACAAATTCACCACAGAGAGCGAAGAATCCCGAAGACCGAGTGCTCCCTGTTCATGCGCGACACAGGATTTCCACGTGGTATATCGATTAGGCCACACACGAGGACGGCACACTGATTGCCCGTGACTTGGAAGCGGGATCTTTTGGCGAAGTTGTCGATTCCCAAGGTGACCACACGACCGTAATCGGGCATTGCGGTCGCGATGATCGCGTGTAAGGAGGATGTGATGAGTGACCAGGCAGGAATTTGGATCGACCACGAGAAGGCCGTCGTCGTGACCATCTCAGGAGAAGACGTGAGCCTCAAGACGCTGGTCTCTGATGTTGGACCGCACACGCATTACGCGGGCTCCCAGGAGGGTGGCGGGGAGAAGAAATATGAGGAGCGCCACAGTCAGAGTCTCGACCGGTACTACGACGACGTCATCAGTCTGCTTGGTGAGCCGGAGGCCGTCCTGCTCTTCGGGCCAGGTGAGGCCAAGATGCAGCTTAAACATCGTCTTGGTCGCTCCCATGTGCTGTCGAAGAGCATTGTGGCCGTCGAGGGTGCCGACAAGCTGACCGATCCGCAGATCATCGCCAAGGTCAAGGAGCACTTTGGAATCTCTCGGCGAGCGTGATCAGTGTTATCGGTGGTCCGCTCGCGCCGTTTCAGATGGTTCCCCGTCACACCCACCCTCACCCCGCAGCGTGTGACGCAAAGCCGTCAGATCGCGTCGATAGCCTTGGGCGTCACCATAATAATGGAAGAGGTGGTAGCGAACATGTGGTGTCGAGATCAGTTGTTCAATGCCGCCGACAAGCGGCTGGCCCGGGCACTGATTCTCCTCGCGCACTGCGGCACACCCGGCACGACGCGTCGTGTGCCGCCAGGGATCTCTCAACAGACGGTCGCCGACATCGTCGGCACCACCCGATCACGCGTGAACATCTTCCTGAAGAAGTTCACGAAGCTCGGATACATCGAGTACAACGACGGCCTCAAGGTCAACGACTCCCTCGTCAGAGTCATCCTGCGGGACGAGCGTGTCCGAACAAAAAAGTTCAAGACTGGCTGAACGCGTCTCGAAGCGGCCGCCCTCATCGCGGAGCGCTGCTCGCCTTAGCCAATCCGACCAACCCGCAGATCCAGCCGTAGTGATGCTTGCCCACCTACCGGTTCGTCGTTATCATGCCGCGTCGTTGAGGATCGTCACAGGAGGTAGAGCATGAGGACGTCGATCGGCGTACGCGTCGTGTTCGCAGTGGGGTTACTCGGGCTGGCCGTCGCGCTGCCGCGCGCGGAGACGCGCACCTCAGACGCGATGAACGCGAAGGAGAAAGCCAACCTGCAGCACGTGCGGAACTGGTGGCTCGAATGCCTCGAAGGCCGCAACCTCGACGCGACGGCGAAGTATCAGGCCGACAGCTACATTCAACACAACATCAACTTTCCGACTGGCCGCGCAGGTTTCGTGAAGATCTTCGGCGAGCGGTTCAAGGCCGCGGGCGGCCCCGTGACGCCGCCTCCCAAGGAGTTCGCGAATCCACCGGTGGTGCAGTTCGCGAAAGGGGATTTCGTCGTACTCATCTGGGAGCGCGAAGGCAAGGATCCCGCAGATCCGTCGAAGACCTACAAATACAACACCTACGACATGCTGCGCATCGAGAACGGCAAGGTGGCCGAACACTGGGACTACGCGCTGAAAGCGAAAGGCACGCCGCGCGGCGGTGCGCCAGACGGCATTGACTACGACAAGGTGAAATTCGACTACTCGCCTCAGGAAAAGAAGAACCTCGAAATCGCGACGGTGGAATTCAAGGACATCCTGCAGTACGGTCACACCGAGCTCGCCGAGAAGGTCATGGCGCCGACGTACATCCAGCACAACCCCAACGTGCCGACGGGACGCGCCGCGTTCGTCGAGTTCTTCAGCCGCATCAGGAAGCCCGAGCCGATTCAAGCCGGCTGGAAGAACAAGCCGACACTGATGTTCGCGAGCGGCCCCTATGTCTTCCTCATCGTCAAGCGCGCGGAGAAGGATCCGGACGATCCCAATCAGACCTATCCGGCGTACTGGTTCGACATGGTTCGCGTGGAAAACGGCCTGATCCAGGAACACTGGGACGCGGCGACGAAGAACCCGCCAGCTTCTCGGTAGCGCGTCGTTCGCGACTTTCGTTTTGAGTTAGAGTAATTCCGCTATGACGACGACACGTCGCGAATTCGTTCGAATCGCCGGCGTCACCACCGCCGGCGCACTGCTGACCTCGCCCGCGTTCGGCGCGAACGAACCGGCGCTGGGCCTGATCTTCCCACCGAAGGATTACCCGATTCCTCCCGACGCAAAGCGGCTGTATCCGAGTGGCGTCGAGTTCCTCGGCGACGGTGTCGGCCTGCCGGGTGGCATGACGATCCAGGGCTACGAAGAAGCGATTCCGCGCGTCGTGCCGGTTGCCGAAGCGCTGGCCAAGCGTGGCGCCAAGGTCATCTCCGTGTTCGGGTCGTCGCTGACGTTCTACAAGGGCAGGCAGTTTCACGAGGAACTGATGCAGCGCGTGACGAAGGCGACCGGCGTCAAGGCGACGACACAGAGCAACGGTCTTCTCGACGGCCTGCGCACGGCTGGCGCCAAACGCGTTGCGCTGGCCACGGCCTACACCGACGAAGTGACGGGCCGGCTGAAGATCTTCCTCGAGGAGTACGGCTTCGAGGTCACGTCCGCCAAAGGGCTCGGGGTCATCTCGGTGCCCGAAGGCATGAACACCGGGCCGATCCTGCACAAGCTCGGGATGGAATCGTATGCGGCGTCGCGCAAGGCCGACGCGCTGGTGATGTCGTGCGGCGCCCTGCGCACGCTCGACGTGATTGTCCCGCTCGAGAAAGAGATCGGCGCGCCAGTCGTGTCGTCCACACCGCACGGACTGATGAACGGAGTGCGCATGCTGGGGCTGAATCCTCGCGTGCAGGGCTTCGGGATGGTCTTCGCGC
>DATCXH010000877.1:0-5243 GCA_036565925.1 Vicinamibacterales bacterium | reverse complement strand
TCATCAGCTCGAGCACGTCATCCGTCGCGCCGCGTAGCCAGCAGTCGCGGTAGTTGGAGCCCATCGAGACGAGGCCAAACAGAGCCAGTCGATGGATCCTGTGAGCGACACCAACGCCGCGGTCGACGCGTAGTGTTCGGGGCGGCTGTAATCACCGTTCGAGCTTCATCGCTAACCAGGCCATTGAAGAAGGCCCGCACGTTCTCATAAAGGCCACCTCGCTCGTAGGAGTGAGCATCGGCACACTCCTGTACTCCCGTCCCAACGAAGAGCCGGTGTCAACACTCCCTCGGCCGAATTGGGTGCACGCACAAATCCCCTGTCGTTTTCTTCTTTCCCTGTCCCGCTTGCGCTCGCGCGCGCGTCATGGACACGTAGTTGCAGTGAGCCTCGCCAAGCTTCACAAGTGAGCTTGCCGAACGAACACGGGTGGGTGCAGCGCGCCCACGTAATTGGAGGGTTAGCGTATGCATCACCATCGTCTCAGGCGGATCGTCCACGCGGCTGTGTCAGCTGCAGTCTGTGTTTCGACCGCGATGATCGTTCTCGCACAAACACCCGCAGACAATACGAAGGTCAACAGCCGCGATCGAGCGAAGGGCGAGGTTACGGCCGATCAACAGAAAGAGAACGCCGTCGACCGCGAACTCGCCAGCAAGATCAGAAAATCGCTGGTCAGCGACAAGACCCTGTCGAGTTACGCCCACAACGTGAAAGTGATCGCCCAAGACGGGCGGGTCACCCTCAAGGGCCCCGTGCGATCCGAGGACGAGAAGCGGGCGGTCGAAGCGAAAGCCGCTGAGGTCGCTGGCGCCGACCACGTGACCAACGAAATCACCATCGCCCCAGCAAAGGGCGCCAAGCAGTAACCGACCTATTCACGATCGCCAGGAGTATCACCATGGAAGACAAGAAAGTTGCCGTATTCGGAATCTATCCCGAGGCGGATGATGCGGAACGCGCCGTAGACACGCTGGTCCGTGAACGGTTTGCTAACAACGACATTTCGGTGCTGTTGCCGGACAACCAGAGCTCGAAGGACTTCGCCCACGAGAAACACACGAAGGCACCCGAGGGCACGGCCACCGGCGCAGCGACGGGCGGCACGATCGGCGGCACGCTGGGGCTGCTTGCCGGCATCGGCGCACTCGCCATCCCCGGACTCGGACCATTCATCGCCGCCGGTCCGATCATGGCCACGCTCGCCGGCGTTGGCGTCGGCGGAGCGGTAGGTGGACTGGTTGGTGCGCTCGTCGGCATGGGAATTCCCGAGTACGAAGCGAAGCGGTACGAGAGCCGCGTCAAGGACGGCGGCGTACTGCTTTCGGTCCATTGCGCGACATCGGACGAGGTCACTCGAGCGAAGGAACTCCTGAAGCGCACTGGTGCCGACGACATTTCGAGCGCGAGCGAAGCAAGTTCGGAGGCGTATCCGGAAACACGCGAAGAGCCCTACGCCGCGACATCGAGCGATCGCGACAGGCTCTAGAGACGCGATCGGCAACCTTCCTCGGCTCTCTCCGAGGAAGGACTCTTTGATCGAATCGCAATCCTCTCGAATACCCTCCTGACGGCACGATTGTCGCGATCACCACCAAGCGTCGTGGGCACTGCAACGCACCGCATGCGCCTGCGACGAATCTGTCCGCGACTCGACGAATCGCGCGAGGCACAATCCTTGCGCACGTAGCCGGGTTCAGGAGGTCGGTATGCGGACAGCTGTGTCGATCATTGCGTGCCTGGTAACGGTTGCACTGAGTACGTTTCCAGCGGCGCAATCGGATGCACCTTTCGGGACGGACAAGGTGACAATCCTGGGCACTGCGTTGAACATGAGCAATACCGCCACCGGCGCCAACCAGACGATCCGCATCAACATCGACGGCTGGTCCACACCGGCACAACGCACGCATTTGATCACGACGTTCCTCGAGAAAGGCGGGCAGGACGCGCTGTTGAAGGAACTGGAAAAGCAGCCGGAGCTGGGACGCTTCAACTTTCCTGGCTATCTCGGTCCCGATCCGAACAACACGATGCGCCTCGGCACCGACATCCGCTACGCCAGGAACTTCGCCGGTGAAGACGGCGGTCGGCGGATCGTGATTATCACGCCGCGCATCATTGGCTTCCGCGAAGAAGTCAACCAGCCACGCACTACCGACTACCCGTTCTCGCTCTTCGAAATGCGGTTCGACTCCGACGGCAAGGGCCAGGGCAAGATGGCCTACGCGACCAAAATCAGATTCGACAAGAACAAGAACAACGTGGAGCTCGAAAATTTCTCGAGCGAGCCGGTCCGGCTGAACAACCTCAGGCTCGAGGTCAGGAAGTAAATCGCACTCGAGTCGGCTCGTCGCCGCATGGTGCTATGGTGCGGGAATGGAGCAACGACAACTAGGCCTCAGCGGACCACGCGTCTCGGCAATTGGACTCGGGTGCATGAGCCTGGGGATTGCCGACACCTACACGAGCAGTGTCCACGATGACGAGGCAGCCGTTGCAGTGGTGCGACGCGCACTCGATCGCGGCATGACGTTTCTCGATACCGCCGACATCTACGGTGATTCGGAACTGAAGGTAGGGAAGGCTATCAAGGGCCGACGCGCAGATGTCGTGCTCGCGACGAAGTTCGGATTCGTGCAGAGCGCGATCGGACAAGCGGAAAGTCTCGATGGCCGGCCCGAGCACGTTCGCGCCGCGTGCGATAGTTCACTGCGCCGTCTGGAAGTGGACTACATCGACCTGTACTACCTTCACCGTGTGGACCCCAAGGTTCCGATCGAGGACACCGTGGGAGCCATGGCGGATCTCGTGAGTCAAGGCAAAGTCCGCCATCTCGGTCTGTCGGAAGTCTCACCGGCGACACTGCGGCGTGCGCATCGCGTGCATCCGATCACTGCGGTGCAGTCTGAGTATTCGTTGTTCAGCCGAGAGCCCGAGGAAGACCTGTTTCCGGCGCTCGAACAGTTGGGCGTGGGGCTGGTTGCGTATAGTCCGCTCGGGCGTGGCTTTCTGGCCGGACGGTTTCGTACGCTCGACGATCTCGCACCCGACGATTGGCGACGCCGCAACCCGCGTTTTCAGGGTGGCAACTTCGAGCGCAACGTGGCGCTCGCCGATCGCGTACGCGAACTGGCCGCGGCAAAGGGCTGTACTCCAGCGCAACTCGCGCTCGGCTGGCTGCTGACACGCGAACACGTCGTCCCGATTCCCGGCACGAGCAGCATCGAACGCGTGGACGAGAACGCCGCCGCCGCCGCGGTACGCCTGACACGTCAGGAACTCGACGAAATCGACCGTCGATCGCCAAAGGGCGCGGTCGCGGGGGACCGGTATCACGCCTCCGGTGCGGCGCTGCTCAATGGCTGATCGCATGCCTTCCGGCGTGTCGATCGGCGTGGGGCTCACTCGACGTCAGAATAGAGGAAAGGAGCCCACGAGCCATGCGCTACATGATGTTCATCAAACACACCGAGGACTATCGGAACGCCGAGGTCCCCGCAAGCCTATATGAGGAAATGGGTAAGTTCATCGAGGAAGCCACGAAGAACGGGAACTTCGTTTCGGGCGCCGGGCTCCAGCCCACGTCGGCAGGCACCCGCGTAAAGCTCAAGGGCGGCAAGATCTCCGTCATCGACGGCCCGTTTACCGAGTCGAAGGAAATTGTCGGCGGCTACTCCATCATCGACGCAAAGACCCATGAAGAGGCCCTCGCGTTGGCGCGGCGCTTCATGGAGCTCCATCAGAAGCACTGGCCAACGTTCGAGGGCGAGTGTGAAATGCGTCCGCTCGAGGAGGAGGTGCAGCCCGGCTAGATCCCGCCGCGCGCGAAGAGGATGTAAATGATCGAGTGGCAACGTATGCCGCCGCGAGCGCACCCGACACATACCACGCGACCGTCATGAATTGATTCGCACGACGGTCTGCATTCGGCGGCACGCCCAACCCTAGGCGTTCCGGCAGGAGCAGCGCGCCGAATCCGGCAGCGGTACCGAGCAAGGCCGCGCGCGTCCACGTCGCGGTGCGCGTGGGCGCGGCGATCGCTGAGTAGTACACCGAGTTGGACAGCAGGTCGCCGGCAAGCGCAAGCTGATGCAAACGGACCGGGTCGCGTTGCTTACCGGGAAGGAGTTTGCGCAAACCGCGCATCGCCACTTCATCCATGCGCGGAGCGTGCGCCAGCACGCGCCGCCCCGTCTCGTGAATCATCGTCAGCGCCAGCGCGCCGGCCACTCCGCTCGTCACCGATCGGGTCAATCCAGTCATCCACCGCCTCCGGTATCGCCGATATCGGAGCAAACGGCATGCCCTGGCAGCGACGACTCAACGTCGACTCAGTTCTGCTACGAGCGCGGCGTGAACTGGGCGAGATCGTAGATGCCGATTGATTTTTCGATCGAGGCGACGCGTTCGACCATCTTCTCGAAGCCGTCCTCCCCGAACAAGTCGTGTTCCTTTTTCTCGAAGTCCTCTCCGAGTGCGTCGAATTCGTTCTTGGAGACGACACTCCGGAGCGCAGGAAACAGCACCGTGTCTTCGCGTGCTTCGTGCGGTTCGTACATGCGAATGAACTGCCGCATCGACTCCTTGAGCTTCGCTGTGGATGCGGGATTCTTCAGGGTCTGCGCCGTTGCCAGCTGCGTGATCTGAGCCGTCACACGACGACCGGCCTGATGCTGTTCACGAAGGACCTTCGTCAGATCGGCGAGCTTGCCCGCCTTTTCGAAGCGTGGGAACAGGTAACCCTCTTCGAGCTTCTCGTGGTAGTCCTCAATGAATGTGCGAATGACGTCCGCGCCGTTCTTCACAGCGTCCACCGGAACGTCCTTCTTCCCGTCGATCCGGCGAATGGCTTCCTCGTAGACGAGCAGCACGCGCTTCAGCACGCCGTGCTCGCGCATGAGGTCTTCCGGCGGCGCGACGTCTTCTTCGGGCTCGTCACCACCGCGACCGCCGGCTCGCTGCTCAGCGGTTATCGTGACGGGCACGATCAATCCCGCGCCGACCAGCGTGCCCGTGTGCATGAACGATCGTCTGTCGAGATAGCGCGTGCAGCCGCGCGGGTCAGAGTCTTTGGACTGCATGATGGGCCCCCGGGACATTGCAGGACCCGCACCATGTGACCGGATCGTTCATGTCCGTCGGACCAGCGGACGACCTTCCCTAGACTCCGCCTATGAAAGGCGGATGGGTAAGAAACGTTCTCGGCGTCGTTGCCGGACTCGCGGCGTGAATTGCAGTCG
>DATCXH010000489.1:0-4227 GCA_036565925.1 Vicinamibacterales bacterium | reverse complement strand
GGAAGTCACCGGTCCACCGCCTGCGCAGGGACAGCCGGCGCCGCCGACGCAGGCGATCGTCGTGCTGTCGCATGAGTTCTGGCAAAGCGCATTCGGCGGGCGTTCGATGATCGGCACGTCCATCGAGATCAACGGCCGGCCCCGCGAGGTGATCGGCATTCTCCCGCCGGGAACGGATCTGATGGACACGCGCACGGAGATCTGGCTTCCGCTCGGGCTGAATCCAGGCAACCGTCAGAATCGGGGCAGCCACAATCTATATCTCGTCGGCCGGCTGAAAGACGGCGTCACGCAGGCGGCTGCCCAGACCGAATTGAACACGTTGATCGCGAACTGGGGACAGCGCGCGGGTATCCCCACTGGACTTGGACCGGGACGTCACGTGTTCGTGCCGCTCAAGGGACGCAACGGTCACATTCTGCAAATGAAACCGCTGCAGGAGGAGATTCTCGGTGGGGCCGGCCGTTCGATCTGGGTCCTGCAAGCCGCGGTCGGCTTTGTCCTGCTCATCGCGTGCGCCAATCTCGCGAATCTCCTACTCGCGCGCGCCGAGTCTCGTCATCGTGAATTCGCCGTACGCACCGCGATCGGTGCGACGCGGTGGCGGCTGTTGCGTCAGTTCATGACCGAAGGTGTGCTGCTCTCGCTCCTGGGTGGCGTGCTCGGTGTGCTCCTGGCCCGTGTCGGCCTCGGCGCGCTGTTGTTTGCCTACCCGGCCAGCCTGCCGCGCACGAGCGAGGTCAACGTCGATGTCCCTGTCATGCTCTTTACGCTGGGTGTGGCACTGATGACCGGCGTCCTTGTAGGCCTCGCGCCATTGATGCACACGCGTGCCAGCGGTCTGCTCATCGCACTGAAAGAAGGCGGCGCAAAAGGCGCGACCAACGCCGCGCGTCATCATGTGCGCCGTGGTCTCGTCATGGCGGAAGTGGCATTGGCCGTCATGCTGGTCATCGGCGCGGGACTACTCCTTCGCACGGTCTACAACCTGACGAAGGTAGACGGCGGCTTCGATCGATCGCGGCTCGTGACGTTCTCGATGACTCTGCCGCAGGCGACGTCCACGCCGTCAGCCCGACTGCAGACATATCAACGGCTGCTCGATAAGCTGCGCTCGGTCCCCGGCATTCAGGCAGCGACTGCGATGACCGGTCTTCCGCCGAATCGACCACTCAATGCGAACGACACCGACATCGACGGTTACACGGCTCCTCCGGAAGGCCCGTACGAGAACGTGGACTACTACCAGGCGGTGATGTCGGACTACTTCGAGACGATGGGGATTCCGATCGTTCAGGGTCGCAGCTTCGAACGGGCTGATGCGGCATCGAGCGGACGCGTCGCCATTGTGAACGAGACTCTGGTGAATACGTTCTGGAGAGGCAAGAACCCGATCGGCCAGCGGCTTCGTCCGTGCTGCGGCGATCAAATCCCCTGGTTCACCGTCGTCGGCGTCGCGAAAGACGTCAAGCAGGGAGGGATCGATCAGAAGACCGGCACCGAGTTCTATCAGTACCTCGACCAGTTCTCTCAAGGTCCCGGCGGTCCAGAGACGATGAACGTCGTGCTGCGGACGACACTGCAACCAGGGGCCTTGGCGCAGACGGTCGAAGGGGCCGTGCGCGATGTCGATCGCAACGTGCCCGTGGTCAGGTTCCAGGGCATGGACGACGTCTTCGCCGAATCGATCCGTCGTCCCCGTCTTCTGGCGCAGTTGATCGGCGCGTTCGCCGGACTCGCGCTCCTGCTTGCGGCGGTTGGCACGTACGGCGTGTTGTCGTACATGGTGGCCGAGCGCCGTCGCGAGATCGGCATTCGGCTCGCGCTTGGTGCCGATCACTCACGGGTGATGGGTCAGATCATGAAGCAGGGCCTCATCCTCACTGCTGTTGGCGTGACCGCTGGTCTGGCGGGTGCATTCGGTCTCAACCGGCTGATCGCGTCGATGCTGTTCGGTGTGCAACCGACCGACACGGCAACGATGATCGCCGTGGTGGCGACGATCACGCTGGTTGCTGCGGTCGCCTGTTGGGTGCCCGCGTGGCGCGCGTCGCGTCTCGATCCGAACGTGGTGCTACGAGAGGATTGACGTTCGCGCTGATGTCGCCGGAACCATTTCGTGCGACGAAACGGCGCCTTGTCGCTGGCGTCGCTTCTCGGCCGGGGATCGGCGTTGATGACATGCTGCAAGTCGATTCAGCATGTAGTGCGCGACAGGAACAATGGCGAGCCGTGCAGCGAGTACGTCGCCTGGTCGTGGCGAACCTCGCGCCGCGCAAAACGGTCAACTCGCACCGCTGATACTGTCGCCGGCAGGATCTGCTCGCCGTGTTTGATGCGAGCGCGATGCAGAGGAAGATGCCGACCTCGAGCGGCGGACGGAATCGTAACAGGCGTGATCGTCTCACCGGGACATGAGAGGTCTCATTCGACGCGGCACGCGATTCGTTCCCGGGACGAGTTGAATGTGAAGCAGCCCTCTGAACGTCGTGTTCGTCCATTCGACCCGCCGCTCGGGTTCACGCGGAACTGCAACTTGCGTCGTGCGGCGTCCGGCTTGATGTTGCCGCCGGGGGTGATCGCCGGGACACCGACAGCATTCTGTCTGGCGTCGTTCCTCATGCCTCTGATATTTGCGGCGATTGCGCGCGCTTACGTCGTCGGACGGACCTCTGTATTGTCACGTTCACACCTGAAGAACAGCGACGCCTCATGCGCGTTGTGCGCGCGACATCGAAGTTCGATGTTCGCCCTCGTCGCCACACCGCCCGCCGCATACGGCTGCACGTGGTGATACTCCAGGAAGCCGCGCTCCGTGCAGCGTCCCTCTCGACCGATGTAGGCGCAGCGCCCCTGGTCACGCCGCCAAACGTCCCGCTTCACTGATGCGGGAATGTGCCTGGAGCCGCCCACTGTAGTGGGCGCCGTTCGCGGCGATGCCACTGCTGCACATCGACGACGCTCAAGATCCTGCAGCAGCAGTGTCATCGCACGATCGAAGATCTCCGTCGGATCGCCCGATGGAATGAGATGCCGAGCAAGTGACTGCACGCGGCGTAGCTTCGTGTGCGTCTCGCCCGAAATCGTGAATTGAAGTTTGTAGCGCTCGGGCGCCAGCGGAGTCTCCATTGGTCGCGATGCCATCCCGATCGCCGGAATGGTCAGTGGCGGACACGGCGCGACAGTCGTTGACGTAACGATGACAGGTTTCTTGTCCAGCGGGACCTGTCGGGGGTCGGGCAGCTTACGAATCGTCGACGGCACGGATGGTAGCGGGCGCAGCGAGGCAACCAGTGCTTCGACTTCGCGCTTCCCTTTGTGGCGCGCTCGCGCAAGCACGTCCTCGTGATTCGCCATCGTCAAATGTGGTGCGAGAAGCCGAACGGTCGTCAACGTGACTGCACCATCTTCAAGTGCCCCGAGGACCGACGGGAAGCGCCGCGCCGCGCGGGCCGCCTCGATCCGGTTATACGCAGCGCCCTCGGCGAGGTGTAGCGCCTGGGTGCAATACGTAAATAGCGACGAGTAGCCTTCGCCCAGAAAGAGCCGGCGGAAGTCGAGCTCTATCAGCGAGCGCACGAGTGCCGCAGTGGCCCGGCATTCACTCGTCGCAAGACACTTCACTGCTGCGAGGAGTTCATCATCGGAGAGATGTGCGAATGAATTATTCATTGATGTCATGCGCTGTTCTATCACGACAATTTTCGGCTCGGTTGGACGCCGCCTCGCCCGCGAGCGGAGTCGAACGCTAGCGACGTGTTGCCGGACGTCATTTGGTTGGCCCGTAGGTCAACGTCGTCGCATGACGGACGTATTCCTCGGAGGTGCGGGACGTCCTGAAGAGCCATCCTGAAAACCTGTCAAGGACTATTTGGGTGCGGACAAGAGGATCGGTGACAGATCGGACCGCGACATAGGTGACAGCTCTCAGCCATGTTGCCGCATGCCGTGCGTGCGTGTGACGTTCATCGCCCGCAACCTGCAGCACGACGAGCCGTTCGCGACGTTGCCTGCGGCGAGCGGCATCATTCGGAGGACGGGCCCAAAAGGGTCGAGCGCTACGAGATCGGCGGGGTCATCGCGCTGGTCGCTCGCGCGCGGCGCGGTCGCATCCGCATGCGGTCGCCTGGAGCGATCGTCGAGATAATCCTGGCCGCGTGCCGCTGGCATCCACGCTGGCGACCGCGCAGTTGAGCGCGCCTGCGGCGGCTGTCGACATGTGCTTGG
>DATCXH010001093.1:0-5820 GCA_036565925.1 Vicinamibacterales bacterium | reverse complement strand
GCATCAGGAGCAACGTTCGAGAGCGCCGCGCGTTTGGCGAACTACGCTGGCGGCATCGTAGTCATGAAGCGCGGCACGGCCACGGTGTCGGCCGATGAATTGCGGCGCGCCGTGAAGTCCGACGCTGTAGTGTCCGGCTCTACCGGGACGGGTGTAGTGTCCGGCTTTAGCCGGACCAAAGACAAGGGCCGCGCGCGTGGGTGAGATTCTCTCGCGCGAGGCGCTCGTCGATCGCGTGCGCGCTGAACGCGCTGCAGGGCGCACCATCGCGTTCGCCAACGGCTGCTTCGACATTCTGCATGTCGGTCACGTCCGTTATCTCGACGCTGCAGCGCAGGAGGCCGACGTCCTCGTCGTCGCCATCAATGACGATGCCTCGGTGAAAGCGCTCAAGGGGGAGAACCGTCCGATTCTCGCCGCCGAGCATCGTGCCGAGCTGGTCGCAGCGCTGCGCAGCGTGGACTTCGTCGTCATCTTCCCCGAACCCACCGTGACGCCGCTGCTCGAGGCGTTGCATCCGGACGTCCACTGCAAGGGGACCGACTACACCGTGGACAGCGTCCCCGAGCGCGAGACTGTCAAGGCCTACGGTGGCCGCATCGCCATCGTCGGCGATCCCAAGAATCACTCGACACGCGATCTGCTGTCGCGCATCGCTTCATCGTCATCGTGAACGACCGCGCACCACGATTCCTGATCGTTCGTCTGGGATCGCTTGGCGATGTGATTCACGCGATTCCGGGAGTGGCGGCGCTCATCGATCACCATCGCGAGGCCCGCGTGGATTGGATCGTCGATCCACGGTATGTCGATCTCGTGAAGCGGGTCGAGCGGATCGGTCATGTCATCCCGTTTGACCCGAGGCAGGGATGGGGCTCGCTGATGGGCATGGCGCGCCGGCTTCGTGCTGAACGGTACGATGCGGCGATCGATTTGCAGGGGCTGATCAAGTCTGCGGTGCTGGCGCGCATCGCGGGTGCGCGTCGCACGATTGGGTTCACGAGCGCTCATCTGCGCGAGCCACTCGCCGGGATCTTCTATACCGAGAGGCACGATCCGGGTGACGTCGTGCACGTAATCGACAAGGGATTGGCAGTGATGCGGACGCTGGGGGTGGAAGACAAAACAGTGAGGTTTCCACTCGACGTGTCTCCTCGCGCGACACGCGATCCGTATGTCCTCATCAACCCTGGTGCTGCGTGGCCGAACAAGCGGTGGCCGCCCGATCGATTCGGCGCACTCGCCGCAGCGATTCGTGAGCGGCACGGACTGCGATCGCTGGTCCTCTGGGGGCCTGGTGAGGAAACGGCGGCAGCGGCCGTGGTCGCCTCGTCACGTGGCGCCGCGGAGCAGGCGCCGGCGACGAGCATCACCGACATTCTCGCGGTCGCGAAAGGTGCGAGCTTGATGGTGTCGGGGGACACCGGCCCGCTGCACATTGCCGGTGCGGTCGGCACGCCGATCGTGGCGCTGTTCGGACCGACGCGCGCGGAGCGCAACGGTCCATGGTCGCCCGCCGACATCACCATCTCGCGATTCGATCGGTGCGTGTGCCATTACGAACGCCGGTGCCGGCGCGACCGGCCCTGCATCGACGACATCACCGTTGATGAAGTCGTCGCGGCCGTCGAACGGAGAGTCGCCGCACGATGACGCCTCATCAGAAGACGATGAGGGCTTCTCGCACGGGGATGAGCGTTCGCGCGATCGCATTCCTCGCCAAGAAACGTGTGCCGCTCGGTTTCGTGACAACGATCGCGGCGCTGATGCTGGCGCGGCCGACATGGACCACGTGGCGCTACGGACTACTCGTGGCGCTCATCGGTCTGGGGATTCGTGTGTGGGCGGCGGGACATCTCGAGAAGGGACGCGAGGTCACCTCGTCCGGGCCCTATCGCTGGACCGGGCATCCGCTGTATGTCGGGTCGTCGATTCTGGCGCTCGGCGTCGTCATCGCCGCGCGCAGCGTCCCATTGGCGATTCTTGCGGCGATGTATATGGGGGCGACGATTACGGCGGCAATCCGCACGGAAGAGGCATTCCTGCGCCGCACGTTCGGCGAGACCTATGATCGGTATCAACAATCGAGCAACGTGCCCTCGTCGCGGCGGTTCAGCATCGAGCGGGTGATGCGGAATCGCGAGTATCGTGCCGTCGTGGGTCTCGCGGTCGGCTTTGCGCTCCTTGCCTTGAAAGTTATCGTGCCGATATAATTTCTTCTTTGTGCCTGCACCGTCGAAGCTGATGGTGTGTGGTGCAGCGAAGACGTGCGCCCGTGCAGGGGCGCGTCAGGGGCGAGTGCAGTGCACTTGCGGGCTTGCCCCGCCAAGCGTGAAACGCGACGCGGGCTTGCCCCGCCGACGCGTGAAGCGCGAAGGCGGGCGGTTAGCTCAGTGGTAGAGCACCGGCTTTACACGCCGGCTGTCGCAGGTTCGAACCCTGCACCGCCCATTACCCATCTCGGGGTGGTAGTTCAGTTGGTTAGAACGCCGGCCTGTCACGCCGGAGGCCGCGGGTTCGAGTCCCGTCCACCCCGCCACAATCCCTCGCTTCGCTCGGTCTCGTGTCGGGCTGCACGTGCTCGGTCAGACCGCTCACGCCTTCGGCCTCAGCGAGACAGAGCGAGTCCCGTCCACCCCGCCACTTATCGCGCTCATCCCTGCGAACTTACTTGATCGCAGCTGACTCGTCTCCAACATTTCTCCACGCCGTCTGATTGTCTTCGGCGTGGCGTCCGGCTTCAGCCGGACTCGTGTAGTGTCCGGCTTTAGCCGGACCTGTCTGCGGACCCGATTGCTCCAGCAACCGGATTGCGTTCTCCACTGCTGACGGACTCAGGTGCATGTAGCGTTGAGTCGTCATCAGGTCTTGATGTCCGGCGATCTCCTGAATCGCCCGCGCCGGCGCTCCTCTCATGGCCAGATGCGAACAGAACGTGTGACGCAGTCGATGCGCTCCACTGGCTGGAACACCTGCTTTCCGCCCGGCCTTTCGAACGTACTCGCCCACGACATCCTGCGTGAGCGGCAGGCCATCATCCAGGCAGAGCACCCGAGGCCCTTTCAGATGCCGGTGGTCGCGCAGCGCCGACGCCAATCGCGTGGTCATCGGGACGTATCGCAACCGGCCGCCCTTCGGTGCAGTCACGTGTCCTCGCCATTCTGAGCGTTGAATGGTGTAGACGCCGACGGCGAAGCGATCGCGGCGCCTCAGCGATTCGATCCTGCGACACAAGCGTTCCAGTCACTGCCGGATGCAGGACTCACTCCGCGAGCCCACCACGCGGCCACGCTGCTGACCGACGGACGCGTGCTGATCACGGGTGGAGCGGCCGCAACGACACTGGACGATGCCGTCTATTGGGATGCAAGGCTGCAGGCAGCCGAACCCGTACCTGCGTTTCTCAACAGCCCTCGGCGCGATCACTCCTCGGTGCTCGATTCGAACGGCCGTGTGCGCCTGAGCGGCGGAGTCGACGGCAACGGACGTGGGGGCGAGCGAACCGAAGTGTTCGATCCCGCGGTGCAGCTCTTTGTGGATCCGCGAATTGTGTTGAACGATGCCGGCGCTGCCGGAGTGGCCGAGTCGATTCCTCAAAACGGCACGATTGGCCTGAGTACCACGATGCGCATTGCCGTTCGATTCTCGCGTCCCATCGACGTGCGTTCGGTCAACAGCGACACAGTCTCGATCTCTGGCTCTGACGGCCCTGTGCCTGCGCAGGTCGTGGTGGCCGAAGACGGCCGCCTCTTGTTCGTTACGCCCAGGTCGACGTTGCGCGCGGAATCCTCGTACGAGTTGATGTTGCGCGGCCTCAGCGACGCCGGCTCACGCGCTCGTCTCGACGAAACGACGATCTGGTTCAGCACCGGCCCCGATGGTGGCGGATTGCCGGATTCGGCAGTGGACGATGAGGCATGGCTGCCAACGGATCCATCGCGCTGGCGGACTGACCGCGCGGAGTCGTCGTGGGAATCGCAGCCGCGCCTCGAGGCGGCGCCCGGTGTCACGGCCGTGTCGGGCCAGGTGCTCCGTCTCAACTCGCGGCCGCTGGCGAATGTGACCTTGAGCATCGGTGGACAGTCGACACGAACCGACCGCACGGGCCGATTCCTGATCCCGGATATTCCATCGGGGCGTCAGATTCTCGAGATCAAAGGTGCGACCGCGGGTACACCGGGACGGAAGTACGGTTTCTTCGAGGTCAGCGTGCAGGTGAGTGCGGGACAGACGAACGTCCTGCCCTACACGATCTGGATGCCGATGCTCGACACCGCGCACACGGTGACGCTGCCGTCGCCGACGACGAGCGAAGTGGTCGTTACCACGCCGTTCATTCGGGGGCTCGAGCTGCACATCCCGCCGAACACGGTCATTCGGGGCGAGGACGGCGAGGTCGTGCGTGAGCTGAGCATCACGCCGATTCCAGTCGATCGGCCGCCGTTCCCGCTGCCAAAGAACCTGAGCGTCCCGGTTTATTTCACCATTCAGCCCGGCAGCGCGTATGTCTACACGCGCGGCGGCGGCGTACGCGGCGCACGTCTCGTATATCCGAACTATCACAACGCGCAGCCCGGGGAACTCGCGGCCTTCTGGCACTACGACCCCGAGCAGATCGACTGGCACACGTACGGCGCCGGGAGGGTGATGCCCGACGGCAAGCAGGTCGTGCCGGATCCCGGAGTAGCGTTTTATGAGTTCACGGGCGCGATGATGATCACGAACCCCAGTCCGCCTGCAGATGCGCCACAGCCTGACTCGCCTGACGATGGCGATCCGGTTGACCTTGGCACCGGCCTCTTCGTCCTCGAGAAGACCGATCTCTTCTTACCGGACGTCATTCCGCTCGCGCTGAAGCGCACGTATCGTCAGAACGACCCGGCGAGGCGTGCGTTCGGCATCGGCTCTACGCATCCCTACGACATGTACCTGTGGTCGGCCAACATGTATCAGGAGACCGACCTGGTCCTGCCCGATGGCGGCCGTATCCATTACGTGCGGATTACCCCGGGCAACGACATCCAGACGGCGGTCTTCGAACACACGGCGACACCAGGGCCGTTCTACAAGTCGCGGATCACCTGGCGAGGGTTGAGCGCCGGCTGGGACTTGACGTTGCAGGACGGCACCGTCTACGTCATGGGTGACATCGCGCCGCTGCAGGCGATCCGCGATCGTCACGGCAATACGGTCACCATCACGCGCTCGGGCGGCCAGATCGGCAACATCACCAAGATTACGTCGCCGAACGGGCGCTGGATCACGTTCAGCTACGACGGGAGCAATCGGGTCACGCAGGCGACCGACAACATCGGGCGCACGGTCGGCTATACCTACGATGCGAGTGGTCGCCTATGGAAGGTGACCGATCCGGCCAACGGCGTGACCGAATACACCTACGACGCGTCACACCGGATGCTGACGCTGAAGGACGCGCGCGGCATCACGTATCTGACGAACCACTACGATGCGAACGGGCGTGTCGACCTACAGACGCAGGCCGACAGCACAACTTATCAGTTTGCGTACACGTTGAACGGTAGCGGGAAAGTGACGCAGACGGACACAACAAACCCGCGCGGCTTCGTGACGCGACACACCTTCAACAGCGCTGGACACCACACGTCACGCGTCGAGGCGGTCGGCACCGCATTCGAGCGAACGACGACGTGGGCGCGGGCCAGCGGCACCAATCACATCACCGAGATCGTCGATCCACTCGGCCGGCACACCACGTATGCCTATGATACAGACGGCAACGTGACCAGCGTGACGCGCCTGGCTGGCACCGGCACCGCGGTCACGATGACCTACACGTAC
>DATCXH010001181.1:0-2243 GCA_036565925.1 Vicinamibacterales bacterium | reverse complement strand
TGGCGGCTGTGTATTGACGGGTCTGGCCATCCCTGAGCAACAGCGTGTTGCGCGACTTGAAGCTGCGAAATGCTGGCATGTTACTGACCGCAGATGGCGAGCCCGCACTACTGTCTTCCTTGAGATACACCGAGCTGTCGTCGACAGAAATGTTCAACTCGAAGCGCCCCTCTTCGGCCGTCGTGATAGCACCGCAGACGATCGACGTCCCGATCGGCCGGTAGTTGAACGAGACGATCGGCTGCGGCTTCGATGGATCGGTCGGCACGAACGTCGAATTCGGTATCGCCACCTCAGCACCCATGTTCAACGAACCGCGCTCACCATTGGCGTTGACGGCCATCACGTAGGGCATGCTGCTGACCCGCTTCTCTCCCTGATATCTCGAGAGAACGATCTGCACTTCGAGCGGTATTGCAGCAGCCTTGGCGCCGCGTGCCGCTGGCGCCGAGCCAGGTGGCGGCTGCTCCGGATTCAACGGCGCAGGCGCCGGGTTCTGGGCACTTACGGTCGCCGCCAGCACAAATGCAATCAGGGCTGTCATTGTCGAACGAAGGGCTGTCACTCAACGCCTCCTTCCAAAACGTCAGGCAAAGGGTCAATGGCGATCGGGTCGATCACCAGAGGTGATGCGGCCAGCGCCGAATCTGGCGACTCGTTGAACGTCAACACGACCCCGCTGCCGCGCATCGTTGCGAGGAATGCATCGAATGCTTTTTCGTCTTCCTCGTTCACAACCGGCACCAGGCGCTCTGCGGCGACGACGTCTGTTGTGCGCGGCGGCCGACGCGTGCTTCGAGGACGCGGTAACTGGGCCACCGGTGCCGAAGCGATACGTTTCGGTTCAACTGCTCGAGGTTCTGACGGTATCGGCTCGACGACGGTCGTCCGAGCTTGTTCGCCGGCTCGACTCGCCGGGTTGTTCGACAGCCAAATCGCAGACGCCACAATCAGTGCTAACGCCAGGCTCGCGACAGCAACACCGAGTTGCCACCCGACCGATGATCTATGGGGCGTTTCGTCCGCCACGCGCGTCCGCACGCGAGCGACGAACTCCGGCGACGGCTCGACGGCGAGCAGCGATTCGATCTCGCGATCGAACGCCGCGTCACTCACTCGTTCATCCATGACAAGCGTTCCTTCAATTGCTGTCGCGCGAGGAAGAGCCGCGACTTCACGGTGCCATCCGGCACATCGAGGAGCGTGGCGACTTCCCTGATGTCATGTCCCTGAATTCCGGCGAGCACGATCACCAACCGCAACTTTTCCGGCAGTGCATCGATCGCGAGCCAGAGTTGCTCGGCCCGTTCGTTGGCCAACACCGCATCGTTCGTCGTCGCGTTCAGGCGGGCCTGAAGGCCCGCCTCTACCTCCTCACGCGCAAGCCGCCGCTTGTTGGCGCGAAGTCGATCGAGTGCCATGCGCCACGTCATGCGCACCAGCCAGGCGCGAAACCGGTCCCGCTCGCGAAGCTGCCGGAAGCTGCGATACGCCTTCGCGAACGCCTCCTGCGCGACGTCCTCAGCGTCCTCACGCTGCCGCAACACGCTGAAGGCGACGCGGAATGCGAGCGTGGACGACTCGACCAGCCGGGCCTCGAACTCGCGGGCGAGGTCTTCGTCCACAGTCACGAAGCTGCCCGCAAGGCGATCGGCGCGCTCATGCATCGAATTCACCTGGCAAGACGCCGGCGACGCACAACCGGTTCACTGCGGCGGTCGTAGAGGCGAGTCTTTAGACTCGCCTTGCCAGGCGGGTCTCAAGAGCCGCCTCTACACGGATGAGAGCTTATGGCCCAGCTTGTCCTTCTTGGCTTTCAAATATTTGCGGGTGGAGTCGTTGGCCGGAATCTCCAGCGGGACGGCCTCCGAGACCGATAGCCCATATCCCTGAAGGCCGACGAACTTTCGCGGATTGTTGGTCAGCAGGCGCATCGTCTTGACGCCGAGGTCGCTCAGGATTTGCGCGCCAATGCCGTAATCGCGCTGGTCGGCCTTGAATCCGAGACGCTCGTTCGCTTCGACGGTGTCGAGTCCCTGATCCTGCAGCTCATACGCGCGGATCTTGTTGGCCAACCCGATCCCGCGCCCTTCCTGATTCAGGTACAGCAGAACGCCGCGGCCCTCCTTGGCGACCGCCGCCATGGCGGCATCCAGCTGCGCGCCGCAATCGCATCGCGCCGAATGAAAGACATCCCCGGTCAGGCACTTCGAGTGCACGCGGACGAGCACGTCCTTGCCGTC
>DATCXH010001147.1:0-2342 GCA_036565925.1 Vicinamibacterales bacterium | reverse complement strand
TTGATCGCTCAGGAAGGGGCGGTTCTTGCGCTCCAGTAAGGTACTTGCGCCGCGCACCAACGTTTCACTCGCCTCGCTCGGCACGCTCGGCGTAGGCGGTGCCGCACGCTGGTTTCTCCGCGCCGAACACGCCGACGATGTCGCTGCTGCTCGGACGTGGTGCGAAGCGCAGAACATTCCGTGGTTTGTGCTCGGCGGCGGGAGCAATGTCGTCATCGCCGACCGCGGTTTCGAGGGGCTCGTACTGCAGATCGGGATGACGGGAACGACGATTGCCCGCGATGGGGAAGACTGGCTGATCACCGCGGGTGCCGGCGAGAGCTGGGACGCCCTCGTCCAAATAGTGGTCGATCGCGGGCTCGCCGGCATTGAATGCCTGTCGGGCATTCCAGGCACGGTGGGCGGCACGCCGATTCAAAACGTCGGCGCCTATGGGCAGGAAGTGTCGAGCACGATCGAGCAGGTCATCGTCTACGACTGTGCGGATCATACCGTGCGATCGATGAGCGCGGGGGAGTGCGGCTTCTCGTATCGCATGAGCCGCTTCAAGTCCGCAGACCAGGGGCGATTCGTCGTCTGTGAGGTGACGTTCCGACTGCGGCCAGGACTGACGACCGCAAGCTACGCTGACGTCGCGGCGTTTTTGAAGCGCTCGAATGTGTCTACGCCGACAGTCGCAATCGTTCGCGATGCGGTGCTCAGCATCAGGCGCTCAAAGGGCATGGTGGTTGATGGCAACGATCCGGATTCACGCAGCGTCGGCTCGTTCTTCGTGAATCCAGTCGTGATGGAGGCCGACCGCGAGCGCGTCGCCTCTGTCGCCGGCGAACGGCCACCCGCTTTCGCGACCAGTGACGGGCGGGTCAAAATACCTGCGGCGTGGTTGATCGAGCGATCGGGTTTTGCGAAGGGTTATGTGGACGGCGCGGTAGGCATTTCCACGAAGCACCCGCTTGCACTGGTGAATCGCGGCGGTGCCAACGCCGCTGACGTGTTGCGACTTGCGCGCACAGTGAAACAGCGCGTCGCCGATCGCTTCGGCGTGTGGCTCCGGCCCGAGCCAATCTTCGTCGGGTTCGACGCGGACTCTGACGTGGAATTTCTAACCAGGGGCGCGTAGGGGCCGGCCTTCGCGGCTCAAGAGACAGGCTGATGTCAACACTACTCATCGAAGGCGGGCACCGGCTCGAAGGACGTGTCGAGGTGGAAGGCAACAAGAACGCGGCGCTGCCGATTCTCGCCGCCTGTCTGCTCACCGACGAAGAGTGCGTGCTGACCAACGTTCCTCGGATCGGAGACGTCGAGGTGATGGCGCGGCTGCTGCTCGATCTCGGCGCCGAAGTGGATGGCATCGGCACGACCACGCTGCGCATTCGTACGCCCAGGCTGACGACGGATTCTCCAGATCGATCGCTGGTCGGCAGATTGCGAGGTTCGGTGCTGCTGCTCGGTCCGCTCCTGGCGCGCACCGGTCGTGCGCACATTGCGCCGCCTGGCGGTGACTTTCCGGCGCGCCGCACGATCTCCACGCACATGGAGGCGCTCAAGGCGCTCGGGGCTCATGAAGGCAAGGGCCCGGATCATGTACTCGAAGCGCCCGACACCGGTTTGACCGGCGCGTCGATGTATCTCTACGAGGCGTCAGTCACTGGCACCGAGACGGCGCTGCTTGCCGCAGCCTCGGCAAAGGGCGTCACCGAGATTCGGCATGCCGCAACGGAACCGCACGTCGTCGAGCTGTGCGAGTTCCTGGCGAAGATGGGCGCGGGTGTCAGTGGAATCGGCACTTCGAAGATTCGCATTGAGGGCGTGCCGAAACTTCATGGAGCACAGCACCGTCTTGGCGGCGACTACATCGAGGCTGGAAGTTGGGCAGTGGTCGGCGCCATCACGGGTGGCGAAATGGCCATCGAAGGATGCCGCGAAGAGGACATCGAAGTGGTCGCTGCGGTGATGCAACGCATGAACGTTCAGTGCGGGATGACGCACGGCGTATTCGAGGTCAAGCCATCGAAGCCGATTGCGGTTCGCCGGATCACCACGGGATTGTGGCCGTCGTTTCCAAGCGATCTGGTCAGCCTCGTGACGGTGCTCGCCACGCAGGCAGCGGGCCGAACGCTCGTTCACGACTGGATGTACGAGCTGCGCCTGTTCGCACTCGAGCAGATGAGCGGCATGGGTGCCGACATGTTCCTCGCCGACGCGCACCGCATCATCGTCACGGGTCCGACAAAGTTGCGCGGTGGCCGCGTGCTGGATAGCCGCGATCTGCGTTCAGGCATGTCGTTGATTGCTGCCGGTCTCGCCGCTGAAGGTCAGACACGCGTCACGCCGCTCGAGAC
>DATCXH010000235.1:0-3171 GCA_036565925.1 Vicinamibacterales bacterium | reverse complement strand
GTCATCGATGAATCAAGTCGCGGTATTCGGCGGCCTCCTGTTCTGGAGCTGGGTCTGGGGCGTGTGGGGCATCCTGCTCGCGGTGCCTATGATGATGGTCATCAAAGTCATCTGCGATCACGTGGAGCCTCTTCAGCCGGTCGGTCACTTGCTGGGTGACTGACGTAGGTCCTTGGTCCTTGGTTCTTAGTACCTGGTCCGTCCTGTGGGCCCTGGTCCGTGGTCCACAGCCGCACCAGGAACAAAGGACCAGGGACGGACCAAGCACCACGGACCACGGACCAGGGACTACGGATTGGACCAGGGACTACGGATTGCGCTGCCGCCGCAATCGCGCAGGAGCGCCCTGCCCTGTTCCGATGATCCAGACCTGGCCGCCCGTATTCGCGGCGACGTCCATCGCAGTTCCGGGCTGGCGTTGGAAGCTGCCATTCACCCACTGAAAGATCTCGTTGCTGCGATTCACCACCCAGGCTGAACCGTTTGCGCCGGCAGCGATGCGCTGACCCGTGCCTTCCATCCGCATCCATTCGTTGCCATTCAGGCGATACACCTGATTGTCGGTCCCGATGATCCAGACATCGCTGCCCGCGGCGATATCGAGGGCACGGCCGCTGCGGGGGATGAAACGGTTGCCGTCCCACTGATAGATCTCGTTGGAGGCATTGACGACCCAGGGCCTTCCGGACGGATCGACGCTGATCGCGACTCCATTACCTTCCACGCGATCCCAGTCGTTGCCATTCCACCGATAAATGGCATTGTCGGTGCCGATGATCCAGGCGCGTCCGTCGCCTCCGACGCCGACGTCCAGAGCGGTACCGGGGGTCTTGTTGAAGCGGCCGTTCATCCAGCGGTAAATCTCGTTCTTCGCGTTGACGATCCAGGGCGCACCATCCGGGCCGACGCTGATGCGCGCACCGAATCCTTCCATTTGCATCCAGTTTCCATTGTTCCAACGGTAAATGCCGCCGTCGGTCAACTGCTGCGCGAGCGCAGACGACGCCATGGCCAGCACGACAACGAGGATGGTTATGAGAGACCGTGCGCGCATGTCTTCCTCCTCGGATTTACGCCGCGACGTTTTCTTGCAACGTCGCTGCCGCCCGGTGATCCCACGGAGCGCCCGCGCTATGGCCTGCCGTTATGGCTTGGGATGAGGTTCCGGACGCTGGGCACCTGGACTGGAACGTATGGTCAACGGCGTCTCCGTGGCTGGGCTCGAAAAGTCGAGCGTCTCGAAACGCTCTCGCGTCCATTTCACCCGCCGGATACGTGAGCCGTTCGGGTGCGAGTGTGCGACATAGACGAGGATCTCGGAAAACTCCATCGCATCACGATCGGCAACAAGCCGCTGGGCGATGGCCATCGCATCACGCAGATCCTGTGCGTCGATTTCGACGACCAGCGCTTCGAGATGCGATTGATGGTTGAGGATGCGCCATCGGCCATGCGGCGCGGTAAACCAACATTGCAGTGCGTCAGCAGAAAGCAGGCGGTCGGCAGCACGGTCTGCACACGAGGGGATCCCGAGGTCCGGGTGAACCTGCCTCTGATGCGTAGCGCACGCAAACAACAGGACTGACGTGGATGTCGCGGCGGCACCGAAGAGGATTCGTCCGCATCTGCGGGTCATCGCTTCTATAATCCCTCAGCTGTCGCATGCGTTCGCACCCCGTGTGGACTCGGCGCCGTTTTCTTGGACACCTTGGAGTGGTGGGCGGTTCCTCGGCTGTCATGACCGCGATGACCTCGTGGGATTTGATGGCGGGGCAGGCGGGTGTGCGTCCGGTGCTGAGCGGACGGCCCAGCGGCGTGAAGGTGCTCATCCTGGGCGCGGGCGTGTCCGGTCTCGTCACCGCATACGAGCTCAACAAACTCGGCTACGACTTCCGCATCCTCGAAGCACGCGACCGCGTCGGCGGACTGGCGTGGACGGTACGACGCGGCATGGACCACACCGAGATCGGCGGTGAGCGTCAGGTCTGCACCTTCGACGAAGGGCAACACATCAACGTCGGCGCGTGGCGGATCCCCTACACGCACACTGGCGTGCTGAACTACTGCAAGGAGCTCGGCGTCCCGCTGCAGATCTTCCTCAACGAAGCCGATGGCTCCTACTTCTATTACGAAGGCAACGCCGCAGGCTCGCTGTCGAACACGCGAGTGCGGCTGCGCGAGGTGAAAGCCGATCTCGTCGGTCACACCAACGAGCTGCTCGCCAAGGCGATCGATCAGCGCCGGCTGGATGTTCCGCTGACTACCGAGGACCAGCAACGACTCGTCGCGTATCTCGTGGCACAGGGATATCTCAGCTCCTCGGATCGGGCGTACAAAGCGTTCGTTCACCGCGGATCAGGAACACCCTACGAGTTGAGTGCGTTGCTGCGATCGGGCTTCGGTAATCGACTGCGTTCGATCCCGACAACTGATGGCACGACTGCCGCGCCGATGTTTCATCCAGTCGGTGGTATGGACCAATTCGCGAAGGGTTTCGAGCGTGCCATCGGACGCACGCGCATTACCTTCAGCGCCGACGTCCAGTCGGTGCATCAGAGCCCGACCGGCGTGAAGGTCGTCTACACGAACACCAAGACGGGACAGAAGACCGAGCTCGCCGCGGACTTCGTGGTCATCTGCATGCCATTGTCAGTGCTCGCCGGTGTTGATGTGAACCTGTCATCAGACATGATGCAGGCGGTCAAGGCGACGACGTACAGCAACAGCGCCAAGATGGGACTGGCAATGAAGCGCCGGTTCTGGGAAGAAGACGAGCAGATCTTCGGCGGCCATCTCTACTCCAACCTGCCGTTGGGCGAGTTCTCTTACCCATCACACGACTACTTCTCGAAGAAGGGCGTGCTGCTCGGGCTGTACGCGAACGGACCGATCGCCGATCTCATCGATCGACCGGTGAAGGAGCGGGTCGAGCATGTCCTGATGCACGCCAGCAAGGTGCATCCGCAGATTCGTCAGGAGTTCGAGAGCGCGTACGCGGTCTGGTGGCGGAAGGTCAAATATAGTCTCGGCGGCTTCGCGCCTGGCCCGTCGCCGATGCGACGGGCGCAATTCGCGAAGGTCGATAACCGGATTCTGATCGGCTCGGCCGCCACGGCACCCGCCTCAGAGCCTGACTGGCAGGAAGGCGCGGTTGCCGCAGCGTGGCAAGCC
>DATCXH010001152.1:0-6697 GCA_036565925.1 Vicinamibacterales bacterium | reverse complement strand
GGCGGCGGCGGCAGCCGGTTGGCGTGGTGTTAGCCACGTATCTTCGTTTGCTGCTCGACCGGACGTACGTTTGTTACGTGTTATCCGGTGCGCTGATTTTTGCGGGGCTTCTCACCTACGTTTCAGGATCGCCGTACGTCTTCATTGAGCTCTTTCACGTGACACCGGAACGCTACGGACTCTATTTCGGCGTCAACGCGTGCGGGATCATGGCCGCGTCACAGACCAATCGTTGGCTCGCGACGCGCGTCGAGGGCAGGCGAATTGTCGGTGTAGTTCTGGCAGTGGCCATGACCGCGAGCTTGATCCTGCTGTTTGATGCCTACAGCGGCTTTGGCGGATTTGTCGGCATCCTGGTCCCGCTGTTTTTCTACATCGCCTGTCACGGATTCGTGCTGCCGAACACGACGGCCCTGGCGATGGCGCCCCACGGACAGGTCGCTGGAAGCGCGTCGGCATTACTCGGCACGATCCAGTTCGTCCTGGCGTCAGTGATCGGTGCGTTGGTCAGCGCATTCACCAACGGCACGCCCGTCCCGCTCGCCGTTGCTATCGCTGGATGCGGGGTTGCTGCTTTCGTCAGCCACCACGTTGGAGGTAGGCGATCAGCAGCGTCACGGTTAGCGGGCTCAGCAGCGTAGCGACACACACCACACTGGTCACGAACTGCGGCTGCGCATCGAACTCCAACGCGAGGATCGTCGCCATCACCGCCGTCGGCATCGACGACTGCAGCACGCCGGCCTGAAACGCCGGCCCCTGCAGGCCGACGACATGCGCCCAGCCAATCGCGGCGAGCGGCATGAGGATCAAAGACACTCCGACTGCCGTCGCGACCACGACCGGACGTTCCGGCATCGTCGCGCGTTCGATCTGCATGCCGAGGACCAGGATCATCAGCGGTAGCGCGGCGTCGCTGAGCATGGAGATCGGTCGCAACACGATCGTGGGAACAGTGAGATGCAGGCCCATCACGATCAGCGCCGCCACGGCTGCATAGAACGCCGGCACACGGAAGAGGCGGCTCACCGCGTCGCGTGTGCCGAGGCGACCGCTGGCCGCGATCAGCACGCCACCCGTATAGCTGAACATCGCACTCGAGACGAAGTACACGCTGGCAAACGCCAGCGCGTCTCGACCGAATGCCAGCAGGGTTACCGGTAATCCGTAGTTGCCACTGTTCGAGGAGATCGCCACGAGCATGAATGCGGCGAGCATGCGACGGTCGAGCCGCAAGGGGATCGCCGCGAGTCTCGCGATGATCGCTGCTGACAGCGTGACCAGCACGTAGAACAGAGTCATCCGGCCGGACTGCGCGGCATCGAGCGTGGACGAGACCAGCACGTCGAACACCAGCGCCGGCGCGAGCACGTGGAAGGTGAGCCGTGACACACCTTGCACCTGCACGCCTGCAAACCGGGCCAGCAGAAAGCCGGCACCGGCAATGGCGAATACGGGCAAGAGGTCGTTTGTGAAGATCTCGAGAAGGAGCGCCGCCGCGTCGGTCACGCCAGAGCATCATACGCGGTGACTGATATACTTCGGGCCGCGAAGGCGGCCCCGCGTGGGAGAGAGGACCTGAATGAAAACGGTCGATGTCGGTGCAGTGCTGGACGAAGGGCGCTGGACCGGGTACCAGAAGCTGCTCGTATTTGGCACGGCGCTCACGATCATTCTCGATGGCGTGGACAACCAGCTCCTGCCCAATACGATCCCGACGCTGATCAAGGAATGGGGACTGCCGCGCGCTGCGTTCATCAACGCGCTGGCTTCCGGTCCATTCGGGATGATGATTGGCGGTCTGATCGGTGGCGTGATGGGCGATCGAATGGGCCGGCGCACCGCGCTCCTCGCCAGCGTGATCACCTTCGGCGTTCTCACGATCGCGATCGCATTCGTCCAGACGCCTGACGCGCTCCTGATCCTGCGGTTTCTCTCCGGCGTCGGTCTCGGCGGAGCCATGCCGAACGCGGCGACACTGGCCTCGGAATACGTGCCCCGTCGTCAGCGCCCATCGGCGGTGACGTTCACAATCGTCTGCATTCCGCTTGGAGGCTTCGTCGCGGCCGAGCTCGCCGCGCGCATCATTCCCGCATACGGGTGGAAGAACCTGTTCATCGTCGGCGGAGCGATTCCGCTCGTCCTTGCCGCGGTTCTCTGGTTTGTGCTCCCCGAGTCGCCGCGCTTCATGGCGCAGCGCAAAGAGCGCTGGCCGGAACTGACCCGGCTGCTGCGGCGAATCGGCCACAACGTGCCCGACGATGTGAGCTATCTGGAAGCGGCAACGCCAGGAGGCTCCGCCAAGCGCGCCAGCATCGGTGATCTGTTCGCGCCTTCGTTTCTTCGCGATACCGCTGGTCTGTGGGGCTCGTTCTTCTTCTGCCTGATGGTCAACTACGTGGCCATTCAGCTCGTGCCGGCCATGTTGAGCGGTGCCGGATTCGATCAACCCTCAGCGAGCCGCGGGCTGACGATGGTCAACATCGGAGGTGTGGTCGGTGCGGTGATGGGGGCGCTCATCATCCAGCGGCTCGGCTCGCGCATCACGATGCTCGGAATGTCGGCAATTGCCGTGGTGTGCTCGCTGGTGATGTCGCAGATCCCGCTCAACCCGATGGACACATTCAACCTGATGGCGATGTTCCTGATCACGGGCGGCCTGCTCAACGCGGTTCAGACCACGATGTACGCGCTCGCGGCGCACGTCTATCCGACGGAGATCCGCAGCACCGGCGTCGGCGCCGCTGTGGCCTTCGGACGCGTCGGCAATGTGCTCGCTGTCTACGTCGGGAACTACGCGCTGAATCTGGGAGGGTCGCCCGCCTACTTCACGTCATGGGCGATTCTGATGGCGCTGGTGTTCCTCTCGCTGGCCATCATCGGACGGCATGTGCCGAAGAGCGCCATCGCTGGAGCACCAGCAACGGCCTCAACGCACTAGTACTTGCGGAGCGACCGACGGTCCCGCACCGCGTCGAATACGCCATAACGGGCCACTTGAAAAAAGGGCCAGCCCAAAAGGGCCGGCCCTGTCGTCGGTCCGGCTAAAGCTGGACACTACATCGATTACAGCTTGCCCGTCGTTCGCCAGCCGGACGCGTACGTCTCGCGCGCGACGGCGGAGTAGGGCACCGGGCTGACCACGACACGAACCTCGGCCTGCTTGTGCCTCTCGACGGTCGTCTTCTTCGTGCCGCCACCTTCCTCGCCCCACACCAGCGTCAGCTCCTCACCGAGCTGGATGTCGGGATCCACCACACCGAGCGAGAGCATCGATCGTTCGTTGTAGCTGTAACCCGCGAACATCGACAGGCCGACCGTGCGGCCGCCCTTGACGACCTTGTCGTAAGACGCGGACCCGTAGTTGGAGAGCGGGAAGTCGATGTACTTGTAGTTGTCCGCGCCCGGGTCGAGCATCGACCGCATGATCTTGCCCACGTCGTCCGGGTTCCACGCGAACGTCACCTTCCGGCGATGCGGCTTCTTCTCGATCTTCTCGAGCGCTTCGCGACCGATGAAGTCGTGATCGAACTTGACGAAGTTGCCGTAGCCAAGTTCGTACGAGGTCATGTAATAGTCCTCGATGTTGTTCGAGGCGAAGCTTCCGGCGAGCGAACCGGTGCCCTCGTAGCTCGCCGCGGGCAGCCACTCGCGATACTTCTTCTGCTTCTCGCCGGTGTAGATCGCCGGCAGCGGCGACGGAATCCAGCCTGATTCGAGTGTGTTCGACGGGTAGGCGCGGCTACCGACCTGCACGAGATCAAACTCCTTGCCGGCCTCGACGATGATGTCTCGGATCTCCTCGCCCTCTTCGTAGGGGCCCCAGATTTCGAGACCGGGTGCGCCGGCCATGCCGTGACGCAATGCGCGTACGGTGCGCCCGCCGATTTTCACCTTGTCCATGTTGAAGAACTTGATGTCAGGAATCGGACCGCCGTTCAGTTTCTCGATCAGCTTCGCGGCCTTGGGGCCCTGAATCTGGAAGCGGTAGTGCCTGCGGATGACCGCCTTGCCGCGCGTGCGCCCCGGCGACCGGTCGTCCTTGGTGGTCGTGACGTTGAATCCACCAGTCTCGGCATGGAACTGAATCCAGTTCGCCGACGGTGCACGCCCGACGAAGAGCAGGCTGTTCTCAGCCAGGTGGAACAAAATCCCGTCGCCGACGACGTAGCCGTCATACGTGCAGGGAATGAACTGCTTGGCCCGATCGACCGGGAAGCTCTTGAAACTGTTGGTGGCCAGATACGAGAACAGCTTCAGGGCATCCGGGCCCTCGACGTGTTGCTCGACCATGTGATGCGACTGGTCGAACAGGACGCAGGAGTCTCTCCACGCGCGCTGCTCGTCGCGCCAGTTCGAGTACTCGGCTGGGACGACGGGATACACATACGCGCCGACTTGCGAATTGCGGAGCAGGGTTACCGGATTCCCGACGGTTTTCAGCAGATCTTCCAGGCTTTGACGGCTCATGGTTGCTTCGTTCTTCCTCGCTGCACGCTGTTTAGGGTGGCCAAAAGTTCTTAGCTTATCTGAGCCCCCGCTGGCATCTCAACTCCCAAGCTGCCAACGACCAATTCCCAACCGTTTCCAACTGGCAACTCGCGATTCCAAAGCACCCCAGCTCGGCGCTCGGAAGCTATTGGAAGTTATTGGGAGTTGGCAGTTGGGAACGGGGAGTGGTTGGAAGTTTGGGTTTGGCTGTGGGGAGTTTGCAAAGGCGGCGGCTCGATATGGATGACGACGTCAGCCAATTGCGGGAATTTGGCCATGAGCCGATCCTTGACCACGTGGGACGCGGAATGGGCGGATTTCAACGGCATGTCGCCGTCGAGCCAGAGGTGCAAATCCAGGAAAGCATGGTCGAGCGAACCGCGTGTGCGAATCTTTTCGCAGCCGATCACGCCGGGAACCGACAGGACGACGTCCCTGACTTCATCCTCCCCGAGGACGATCTGATCTGCGAGGATGCGCGAGGCCTCCTGTGCGATGCTCCAGCACGCGTGGCCGATGAACCCTGCGACCAGCAACGCGGCCATCGGGTCGAGCAGCGGATAGCCCAACCACACGCCGATCAGCGCGCCGAGCACAGCACCGGTCGTGAGCACGTCGCTGCGCGTGTGTTTGGCATCGGCCCGGAGCACCTCGCTCTTCAACCGCTTGCTTTCGCGCATCTCGTACTGCACGACAAAGAGGTTGACCACGAGTGTGGCCGTCATGAGGCCGATGCCTTCGGGGAAGACGCGCGGCGTGCCGCCGTTCACAAACCGATCGGCTGCGGCGCTCAGCACTTCTACGAGCACGACGACCAGGAACACCAGGATTCCCAGTGATGCGATCGTTTCGTATTTGCGATGACCGTAGGGATGATCCGCATCGGGCGGACGACGCGCAGCAGACACGCCGACCAGCGCCACGACGTTCGAGGCCGAATCAGTCAGAGAGTGAAAGCCATCGGAGAGGATTGAGACCGCGCCGGTGTAGTACCCCAGCGCGATCTTCGCGAAAGCGACGAGAAGGTTGAGAGCGAGTACGCGGTTGAGGACCCGCGTGACTTCCGCGTATCGGTCCGTTAGAACACCCGCGCGTGCGGAATCGGCCACCATCGCACCTGCACACGGCCGATGATGTACTTCTTCGGAACCATACCCCAGTGCCGGCTGTCGGAACTGTTGTTCCGATGATCGCCCATTACGAAGTAATAGCCTTCCTGGATGCGCGTCGGTCCGAAATCGTCGTGGCTGCGATACTCGGGCGGCACGAAGTCGTCAACCATCGGTACGTCGTTGACATACACACGGCCGTCAACGATCCGAACCTCGTCGCCCTCTTCGGCAATGACGCGCTTGACGAATGACTTGTCCGGATTGAGCGGGTAATAGAGCATCACGATGTCGCCGCGACGCGGCGCGCCGAGACGATACGCGAACTTGTTGACGATCAGCCGATCCTGATCGGCCAACGTCGGCGCCATGCTCTGGCCCTCGACGCGGGCAACCTGGAATCCAAACGTCACGATGAGCGTGGCGTACACGGCGGCGGAGAACAGCGTCTTGAACCAGGCGACGAGTTCGTCCTTCCACACGTGGAGCCGTTGCATCATCACAACGGACGATTTCTCTTCGACCTCGAGGTGAATTTCACCAGGTGGAGGATCGCTGACCGGTTCGAACACGGGAGCCTGTTCGAACACCACCGGGGCGGAATCGATTAGAGCTTGAGATAGTCCCTGAGACGTTTGGTCTGCGCCCGACTCACCGGTATCTCCGTACCCTTCGCGTCCTTCATCCGAAGGATGTAGTTCCTGCTGAACCAAGGGACAATCTCCTTGATCTTGTTGATGTTGACCAGGTGCGAGCGGTGCACACGCCAGAACACATCCGGGTCGAGCCGTGCCTGCAGGTCGTCCAACGTCCGGTAGTTGGAAGTGCCCGCAACCTGCCCTGTAACTATGTTAATCGACTCGTCGGCCAGCGACGCATAGATGATTTCGTCGGCCTGGACCAGAACGAACCGCTCGCCGACCCGGATGGCCACCTGGTCGCGCCGGGTCTGGCGGCCGGCCATCATTTTGACGATTTGTTCGAGTTGATCGTTCGTGGGGGCCGGGACAGCTGGGCCGGGGCGGTCCGCATCGACCCTTCGCCGAGCCCGTTGGAGGGCCTGTTCGAGCCGGCCTGATTCCACTGGTTTCAGCAGG
>DATCXH010001051.1:0-3600 GCA_036565925.1 Vicinamibacterales bacterium | reverse complement strand
TCGCCGATGGCGAACCGGCATGGCGGCGTTTCCTCGCGCGACATCCGTCCATTGCAGCGCAGTTCGCCTCGGCGAAACCGATTCGGGAGTTCACGTGGATGCCGCGCGTATCGTATCGCGCGGCCCAGGCGGCCGGGGATGGATGGGCGATGCTGCCGTCGGCCGCGGCGTTCGTCGATCCGTTGTTCTCGACGGGCATTCCCTTGACGTTGTTGGGGATTGAGCGAATCGCCGACGCGTTACGTAGAGGCGGGTCTGTAGACCCGCCTTCGCACGGCGCATCTAAAGATGCGCCTCTACGAGATGCGCCTCTACGTGAGGCCGATCTCACGGCGCGTTTCGTCGCCGGCTGCTACGCGGCGTTCCCGCGCTTCGACACGTTCACTTCGTATTCGATGTTTTATTTCGCTGCGGCGAGCTTCAGCGAGATGCAGCGTCGCTTGAATCCCGAGCGCGCGTCTGGCGGCTTTTTGCGCGCCGCCGACGCTGCCTATGCATCATCAGTGCGGGCGCTCTCGCCCGCGGTCTGCGCACCGCGAGCCGACTACTTGGACCGCATCGCGCAGGCCGTCGCTCCGATCAACGTCGCGGGCCTGTGCAATCCCGAGCTCCACAACTGGTATCCAGTCGATCTGGAAGACACGATTCGCGGCGCCCATAAGCTCGAACTCACGCCGGAATACGTGCGAGCGGCGTTAGAATTCGCGAATGCATCCACGCCGCACGTTCCTCGCAACCGCCGGGATCCTTTTGACGCCCGCACTGGCACGCCCGTCAGCGGTCCGCCTTCGCCAGCGGGGTTCGGCGGGGCAAGCTGACTGGACGGCGGAACAGAAGGCCAACGTCAAATTCGTGAACGACTTCTGCGCATCGTGGTCGACGCGCGATCTGAAACAGATCCTGCCCCGACTCTCGAACGACTGCATCTACCGGATGAGCGAGACCATCCCCGCCGTTACCGGACACGCAGGGGTGACTGAGAAGCTCGGGGAGTGGATGACGTCCTCGGATCTCGGCATCGAGTTCAAGGTCCTCGATACGTGGGCCGCCGGTCCGATGGTGATGAATCACCGCATCGACAGCTTCAAGTCCACCAAACGGCCGCTGACCTGGGAGGGCATCGGCGTGTTCTTCGTGAAGGACGGGAAGATCAAGGAGTGGTCGGACTATACGATCCGCGTTCAGAGGTAGGCGTCACGCGGTCGCGGTCTTCGCCTGCTTCGCGACCTGCTCTCTGATCAGCGACACCATGCCTGATGCCGCCGGCGTGAGATAGCGGCCCCGCGCGGTGATCAAACCGACCGACACTGAGAGCGACGGCTCGGCGAGCTGCGCCGCGTGGAAGCCTTCACCCCACTGTCGATCCGGGAGACACCCCGAAGGCAGGATGCCGATACCTACGCCCGCGCAGACGTGATGCAGGATGCTGATCAGACGGTCGACGGTGACGGTGTAATGCAGATTGAAACCGGCGGAAACCGCAGCCGCATCGGTCATGCGTCGCAGGAACGTGTCGCTCGGCGCCGAGACGAGCGATTCGTCGCGCAACTCGGCCAACCGGATCTTCGGACGTTTCTTTGCCGCCAGCGGGTGTGAGTTCGGCACCAGCACGAGCATCGGTTCTTTCCGCAGCGGAATGCTCTCCATCATCTCCGGCAGCGAATTGATGTAGCCGATGCCGAAGTCGGCGGCGCCATTCCTTACATCCTCGACGATCTCCGATTGCCGACCCTCGCGAACGCGGATCTCGATCAGCGGACGAGTCTCGCGATAACGCCGAACGAGGAAGACCAGCGGGTTGATGGCGAAGGACGAATAGGTGGCAATCGTGACTCGACCGCGCTGCTCGTTGGTCACCTCGCTGAGGTTGCGCACCGTGTGCTTCAGGTCGTTCAGCATCCGCTCGGCAACGGCGACGAACTCGCGGCCCGCTGCCGTGATCTCGACGCGCCGCGTGTTGCGCGCGAAGAGCGTGACGCCGAGCACGCGCTCGACCCGCTTGATGGTGCGTGTGAGTGCTGGTTGCGAAGTCTTCAGATACGCGGCTGCAGCAACGAAGCTGCCGTACTCAGCGAGTGCCAGTACCGTCATCAACTCGCGGGCGCGCAGATCGGGAACGTCGGATGGATGCATGCGGACTCGACTTATTCGCGGGTCGCAATTGTATCTGCTATTGCGCTAACGTTGAAATAAGCAAGCCATGGTAATGTTCATGGGCTATCCACCAGCCGGGCTTGGGCGCCGAGCGCGTCGCGCGAAGGTGCCGTAACGGTCCGAGCGGGTAGCGGCGTATACCCGCTTACAGGGAAAAGAAATGAGCTTGAAACGACTGAGTGTCTGCCTGCTGGCCGCGGGCGCGCTCGCCGTCATGGCGACAGCCGCGCACGCGCAAGTAGGAGCTGATTTTTCCGGGGTCTGGCAGCCGCGCTACCAGGAAGATCAGCCCGAACGTATCCCCGGTCCGGAGCTGCGCGACTACCTGGGATTGCCAATCACTGATTCGGCCCGTCAGTTCGGCGACAGCTGGGACCCAGGTCGCATTGCGCTGCCCGAAGAGCAGTGCCGGGTTCACGTGTCGCCCTATATCTATCGAGGACCGACCAACCTGCGCATCTGGGAAGAGCGCCATCCCAAGACGCAAGACCTGATCGCGATCAAGCACTACCACAGCACCTACGAGCAGACCCGCACCATCTGGATGGACGGACGTCCGCATCCCGGCCCGAACGCGCCGCACACCTGGATGGGGTTCTCCACCGGCCATTACGACGGCGACATGCTGGTCGTCGAGACGACGCACTTGAAGCAGGGATGGATCCGCCGCAACGGTATCCCGATGAGCGATCAGGCGACGTTGACCGAGTACTTCATGCGCTACGGCGACATGTTCACGCGGCTGTCGATCCTCATCGATCCCGTGAACCTGACGGAGCCTTTGGTGAAGAGCGAAGAGTACTACCGCAGCACGCGCGAGCTGCCGGCGCAGACCTGGTTGTGGGTGTGTGATCCGGTCGTCGAGATCGCCACGCGTGAAGCCGGCGAAGTACCCGCCTACATGCCCGACGAGCATCCGTTCAAGGACGAATTCGCGCGCCGCCATCAGCTGCCGGAAATCGCCGTCCGCGGCGGGGCCGCGACGATGTATCCAGAGTTCCAGGAAGTGTTGAAGAAGAATCCGCCTCCGCCGCCGCTGCCTCCGCCCACCAAGGGGGCGGCGCGAGTCACCGGGCCGCCGCAGGGTCAAGGACAGGGTCGCTGACATGACAACGACTTTTGGATTTCGTCGAGGCCGGTCAGACCGGCCTTCCTCCAGGCGCGGCCGTCTCCTCATCGTCGTCGCCGCGATTGCCGCCGGTGCAGCGATTGCGGTCGGCGGCCGTGCGGTTGCCCAGCAGCAGGACTTCGAAAAAGTCCAGATGGACGTGGTGCAAGTCCGGCCGCACGTGTACATGATCGTCGGCGCCGGCGGGAACACGACCATCCAGTTCGGTGACGAAGGCGTCATGGTCGTGGACACGCAGTTCGCGCAGGTCAGCGCGAAATTGCTCGCGGCGATCAAGTCAGTCACCGACGCGCCGATCCGCTACGTCGTCAGCACGC
>DATCXH010000756.1:0-2989 GCA_036565925.1 Vicinamibacterales bacterium | reverse complement strand
CAGGGGCGGTCGCTCTATGAGCTGGACTTGAATCGGCGTGTCATGAAGTATCCGTGCAGCTACCTGATTTATTCGCCTGCGTTCGATGCGCTGCCGCCACGCGCAAAGGATCCGATCTATGCACGCCTCTGGGAGGTGCTGTCGGGAGAAGAGCGTGATGCGCGCTACCAGAAGGCGCTTTCGCGCGCAGACCGTCAGGCGATCGTTGAGATCCTTCGCGACACGAAGAAGGATCTGCCGAGCTACTTTGCGGGCGTCATTCGATGACACGCAGTCTGTTCCTCGTCCTCCTCCACCCAGTAGAACGCACTGACCTCATGCTGCGCGCGCGCGCGATCGCGCCCCCCATGCTGCAGATCATTCGTTTCGTGTCGCATTAGCGACGCACCGAGACTCGCTGCGTGGACTTTCACACCTTCGTCGAGCGAAAGACACGGGCCGCGGAAGAGGCGATCATCGAGCCACTCGTCACGCTAGAAGATCGTGCGAGCCGGTTCTCGTTGCGGCCGCTCGGCAATGCGTGGACCCGAGACACGTTCGACGGCGACTTTCATCTCTTCGAGCCGCCGCAGAATTTGCCCGCACTCTCGCTCGTCTTCGTGCAGTCACGCGACGGCAACACGGTCGTGCCCGATCCCGCGACGCTGGGCGGTGGGGCTGTCGATTTCCATCTCATTTACGAAGGGCTATCACGTGTCGCGGCCGACGGTGTTGCTGCCGGCGCGGCGACGGTTGGAAAGAAGGTGTTCTTCTCCGTCTGGCATCCAGAGATCGTCGCGCTCAGACGCGAGCTCGGCTTGCCGCGTCATCCTGCGCAGGTCGTGGTATCACGACGTGGGCGCGTCAATCTCGAACAGTCACTCCTCTTCAATGTCCCCGAGGCACAGGTTTTTCTGATCATCGGCGGCGACGCGCTCCCGCCTCTTGAACCGGCGCTGGCCAAACGACCATGGATCACCGTGGTCTCGCTGGCCCATGACAACGTCAGTGATGCGTTTCGCCGATTGAGGCACGACCACGGCTTGAGCCGCATCTCAGTGGTTGGGGGTCGGACCCTGGCCACCTCGCTCATCGATGCTGGTGTGATCCAGGACCTCTGCCTGACGACGAGCGCACTGCGCGGCGGTCAGTCGAATACCCCGTTCTATGCCAGCCATCGTTCGCCAACGCTCGAGCTGATCGTCAGGAAACAGGGATCCGGTGCGACCGCCATCACGTTCGAACATTTCGCGGTCAGAGCCGTCTAGACTGGCACCATGAGTCGCGTGCTTGTTTGCCTCGTTCTCCTGTGTGCGGCCGTCGCCGCGCAGACGCCGGCACAGGACTCGCCCACATTCGAAGTGGCCTCGATCCGTCCGGCCTCCCCGCAGACCAATGATGTGAGGGCCGGTGTACGGATTGCGGGCACCCAGGTGCGTTTCGTGTCCATGTCACTCAGGGACTTGATCGGCACCGCGTACGGGGTCAAACCGCAGCAGATCATCGGGCCCGACTGGCTCGGACAGGAACGATTCGATCTGGCGGCGACCATTCCGGCCGGGAGTTCAGTTGCGCAACTTTCGCAGATGATGCGGTCGCTGCTCGCCAGTCGGTTTGCGATGACGATGCACGCCGAGCAGCGGGAGTTTCCGGTGTACGTGCTTGGGCTCACCAAGGATGGCCCGAAGTTCCAGGAATCGGCCGCTCCCGTGCCGGCGCCCGAGACCGGCGAGAAGCGACCGCTCGTGGATGTGACCGCGACCGGCAGCGCCAACGGCGTCTCCATCGACCTTGGAGGCGGATCGTCGTTCACCTATGGCAACAATCAATTCGTGATCCGCAGGATGACGATGGCCTCCGTCGCGGAGATGCTGACGCGGTTCGTCGATCGCGCGGTGCTCGACCAGACACATTTGGCCGGCACGTACGACATCGTGCTCAACATCGCGCCTGAAGACTTCACGCCGCTCATCGTCCGGTCGGCGATCAATGCCGGCGTGACACTTCCGCCACAAGCGCTCCGTGTGCTGGACAACGCGAATGCCGATCCGCTGTCGGGTCCATTGCGTGACGTTGGCCTGACGCTCGACTCTCGCAGGGCGCCGCTCGAAGTCGTCGTCGTGGACGCCATCTCGAAAACGCCCACGGAAAACTGAAGCCGGTTGGTGGATGGAGATGGTGGTTGGTGGTTGACCTCTGATGTAGTCCCGACCGCGACCGCGACCACTGACTACCAAACACTAACCACCAACCAATGTCGCTCTTCACGCCGGATACGCCGCCGGGCTTTCAGTATCGCGACGACTTCATCAGCGTTGCTGAAGAAGCGACGCTCCTCGAACACATCGCACGCATCGAGTTCGCGAACTTCGAGATGCGTGGCGTGATCGCGAAGCGGCGTGTGGCATTCTTCGGCGCAACGTACGACCTCGGAACGACAGCTGACGAACCCGATGCTGCACCACCGATTCCCGATTTCCTGCATCTGCTGATGACACGCGCTGCGGCGTGGGCTGGCGTTGAGACCAACGCGTTCGCGATGGCGCTGATCAACGAATACCGCGCCGGCTCTCCGATTGGATGGCATCGCGACGCACCGCAGTACGACATCGTTGCGGGCGTGTCGCTGCTGTCGCCCTGCCGGATGCGATTCCGGCCGTACATCTCACCGGGCGCAACGCCGTCGACTGGACGCCGTGCCGCGACACACGAAATCCTCCTGACGCCTCGTTCCGCGTATCTGATGACGGGTGAATCCAGAAGCGCCTACGAGCACAGCATTCCGCCAGTCGCGGAGCTGCGCTACTCAATTACGTTTCGCACGCTTCGTGCTGGACGTTCGCTTCGTCTTCCGCGCTCGAGCCGTTGAGCGCTTCGATTTCTCAGGCGCGTCTACAGACGCCTCTCTACGAGTCGATTTCTTCGCCTTGTTAGGCGGCTCTGAAGACCCGGCCCTACGCGCCGGTTTCGTCCCCTTCTCAGGCGGGTCTAAAGACCCGCCTCTACCGGG
>DATCXH010001118.1:0-3288 GCA_036565925.1 Vicinamibacterales bacterium | reverse complement strand
GAATTGATGTCGGCACGTGGTCTATGAACGTCGGTACGCGGGGGTGCGCAGCTCCTTACTCCTGCTCACGCTGTTCGTCTGCGCCTGCGGTGACGGCGGCTCGACGCCGTCAGGTCCATCAGTAGAGCGGGTCTCGGGCGTCTGGATGGCCCACGCGACGTTGACCGCGGTCAATGGCGGAGCGTGCGTCGGCAGTGCGCTTCAGGGCTCGCTCGGTAACCGCGACATCTTCGCGACGTTGATCCAGCAATCGAACACGTCACTGACCGGAACGGTCAGCTCGCAGGGCAATCAGACCAGCTGTTCGTATACCGGCACGGTCAGTGGAACCGCTGTCACATTGAACCTGTCGTCCTGTCAGGCCGGACGCGTGGCCGCCTTCCGGTGCGCCGACGGAACTCTATACGACCTGCAGCTGGTGTCCGATCGCGTCACCGGGCAAGCCACCAGCGGCGGACTGGGAACCTCGACCAGTATCTGGAATGTGATGCCCGCCGGCAGCACCGCCGCAGTGTCCACGTTGACGCTGTCGGCAGAGTTCCGGTGGAACATGCTCGGCATTCCGCACAACGATTTCCATGTCTTCGACGGATCCGTCCTGCCCGGCTATGTTGACGGCAACATCGTCATCCCGGAAGAAGTGAACCCGTTCTGCGAGAAATGCGGGTGGTTCTGACGCTGCAATTCAAAATGCAAAATGCAAATGGACTCGAACCAATGTTTGCATTTTGACTTTTGCAGGTTGCACGCCAAGATCCGATCACCATGGCTACCGCTGAAAAGTCCAAAGCTGGCCTCGAAGACGTCGTCGCGACCTCGTCTGCGATTTGCTACCTCGATGGCGATCGCGGAGTGCTCGCCTACTGCGGCTACGACATCCACGATCTCGCGCAGTCGGCGACCTTCGAGGAAGTGTGTTTTCTGCTGTGGCACCGGCGATTGCCGACACGCGCCGAGCTTGGCGATCTGCAATCGCAGCTCGCCGCGTCGCGACAACTGAAAGAGCCGATCATCCGGTTGATGCGAAGCTTGCCGCCCGTGAACGGGATGGATGCGCTGCGCACCGTCACGTCGGCGCTCGCGCATTACGAATCTGACGTCGAAGAAACGTCACCGGCCGCGCAGTATCGCAAGGCGGTTCGTCTGACCGCGCAGATCAGTTCGATTGTCGCGACCTGGGGACGGCTGCAGGCCGGTGGCGGACCAATTGCGCCGGATCCGGCGATGGGCCACGCGGCGAACTTCTTGTACATGCTCACCGGTGAGCGGCCCAACTCGACCGCCATTCGTGCGTTTGACATCGCGCTCACGCTCCACGCCGATCACGAGCTCAATGCGTCGACGTTTGCCGCACGCGTCGCGGCTGCCACGCTCACTGATATTTACTCCGCGATGGTGGCGGCCATCGGGACGCTCAAAGGGCCGCTGCACGGCGGTGCCAACGCCGAAGTGATGAAGATGCTCCTCGAGCTGGGCCAGACGGCGAGCGGCGATCGCGTCGACGACTTCGTCCGCGGCAAGCTGGCGCGCAAGGAGAAGATCCCCGGCTTCGGCCATCGCGTCTACAAGACCGAAGATCCACGCGCGACCCATCTCCGTCAGATGTCGCGCGAGCTGGGGAAGCGCGGTGGCAACACGGCATGGTTCGACATGTCGCAACGCATCGAGGCGCTGGTCAAGGGCGAGAAGAAGCTGAACCCGAACGTGGACTTCTATTCGGCGTCCACCTACTACGCGCTCGGCATCCCGATCGATCTTTACACGCCGATCTTCGCAGTCAGCCGCATCTCCGGTTGGACGGCGCACGTCCTCGAGCAGTACGCCAACAACCGTTTGATCCGCCCGCGGGCGGACTATACCGGGCCGTCATATCCGCAGCGCTTCACCCCGCTCGAACAGCGTTAGGCGGCGTCGGCGCCGGGTCGGGCAGCGATTGGTTGTTTGCCAGCCCTCGACGACGATGCTACCGTCGTCGCCCTCTTTAGAAGATCGGTACGGCGCTCGCACTCCGCATCTCGAGCTCGCTCGTCGTGAACGAGCTCGAACGAGGAGGCGATCCGCGTGCAACCATGATCTCTCGAAGAAAGAGTGACGATCCTCGAGCGGCAGATGGAGGAGATGCGAGATCTTCCTGAACGCGTGACCGGGCTGGCGTCGCAGATCCTGCAACTTCGGCAGGAGGCGTCGAGTGAGTTTTCCGCGATCCGCGACCAGCTGAAAGCCGACACCGACGAAACGCGAGCGTTCATGAGGGTCTTACACGAGGACGTTCTCATGCGACTCAAGCTGATTGGAGAAGACAATGACTCGGACAGTTGACACCTTGCAGCTGGTCCGCCCGCGACAGCTGTCGCCCGAGGAGCGGGAGGAGCTCTTCCGGCAGATCGTTGCCAGAGATCCCATAGAAGGCCCGCGGATCGTCGAGGTTCACAAGCAGATTATTGTGTTGCTTGATGCAATGATCGACAAGCAGCGTCGCCGCGCCGGCTGAAGCCTGCGCCCGACAGGACGCGTCGGGTATGATCGTTCGGTCGGAATGGACCAGCGATTCGTTCGTAATTTTTCAATCATCGCCCACATCGATCACGGCAAGTCCACGCTGGCCGACCGGTTCCTCGAGCTGACCGGTGCCTTGCAGGCACGCGAGATGGAGGCTCAGGTCCTTGATGCCATGGACCTCGAGCGTGAACGTGGGATCACTATCAAGGCGCACCCGGTCCGCCTGAACTACACGGCCCTGGACGGTCAGCAGTACGTCCTCAACCTGATCGACACACCCGGTCACGTCGACTTCGGTTACGAGGTCACTCGCTCGCTCGCCGCGTGCGAGGGCGCGCTGCTGCTCGTCGATGCGTCGCAGGGTGTCGAAGCGCAGACGCTGGCCAACGCGTATCTCGCGGTGGACAACGGCCTCGAGATCATCCCGGTCATCAACAAGATCGATCTGCCCAGCGCGCAGCCGGACGAGTGCAAGCGACAGATCGAGGACATCATCGGTCTCGACGCGTCCACCGCGATCCTCGCCAGCGCGAAGGACGGCACCGGAGTCCGCGACATTCTCGAGGCCGTCGTCGAGCGCTTCCCCCCACCCAAGGGAGACGCGAACGCACCGCTCAAGGCGCTGATCTTCGACTCCTGGTACGACGCCTATCGCGGGGTCGTCATCGTCGTCCGCGTGATCGACGGTGTGATGAGGCCGAAGACCAAAGTGCGCCTGATGGCGACCAAGCAGGACTTCGAGGTCCTCGAGCTCGGTGTGTTCTCGCCGAAGGCGACGCCGGTCGACGA
>DATCXH010001111.1:0-6150 GCA_036565925.1 Vicinamibacterales bacterium | reverse complement strand
CCAGGCCGATCGAGTTGCGATGTCCGAGCGAATAGATCTCGGGTCTGTAGCCGGCGCGTCCCACGAATGGATTGTCAGGCGGCGCGCTGCCGTCATCGCGCAGCCGCAGCACCTTGCCGGCGTGGCTGTTCGGGTCCTGTGCGCCTTTGTCACCACCGCCGCCGGTCGTCATGAAGATCGTGCCGTCGCGAGCGAAGGCGATTCGCGATGCGCCGCCCGTTCCTGCGCTGGCGACGAAGACATCGCGGACCTCAGTGAGTGTCTGACCATCGAGTCGTCCGCGGGCGAGGGCCAGGGTGTTCTGCGTGCCTTGCAGCGGCTTCGTGTACGTCAGGTAGACGAAGTGGTTCTGCGCGAATTGCGGATGAAGCGCGACGTCCATCAGTCCGGAGAGGCCTTGCGCGCGTACAGCGGGAACGCCCGCTATCGGCTGCGGGTCGAGGACACCATTCCGGACGAGCCGCAATTGCCCCGTGCGTTCCGTCACGAGCATGTCGCCGCCGGGAAGAAAGGCCAGGCTCCATGGGTGCGACAGCCCACGCGTGACGACGACCACGCGAATGCGTTGACCTTCAGCCGTGTCGTACACCACGGGCTTGTCCGGTAGTGGAACGGTGGGAATGCCCGATGGCGCGACGGGAATGTTGTTGCGGAAGGGGACCGTCTGCTGCGCGATCGCGGCCGTGGCCGCAACGCACGCCAACGCGATAGCGAACGCGAACTTCATGGTCGGTTCCTTTCTGAGGAACGCAAGTATAGGCCGAAGTAAGATGAGGCTCCTTGAAAGACAAGAGGCTCCTTGAACTACAGGAGGCATTCTTCAAACGACAGGAGAGCGCATCGTGGCATTGGAACTCGGGCTGAAGGGGCGCACGGCGGTAATCACGGGAGGCAGCAAGGGGATCGGGAGAGCCATCGCACGTGGTCTGGCCCGCGAAGGCGTCAATCTCGTTCTGCTGGCGCGCGGCAAAGAACTGCTTGATCGCACGGCAGAAGACATCCGTAAAGAGACCGGCGTGAAAGTGGTCGCGACCGCGGCCGACATCACCAAGTCCGATCAAGTTGATGCGAGCGCGTCGACGGCGAAAGACGCCGTTGGTACCGTGCACATCGTCGTGAACAACGCGGGTGGGCCGATGCGGCGGATGGATCGGCAGATTCTGTGGCCCGACAGCGACTGGATTGGCGACCTCGATAACAAGATCCTCGGCGCCTTGCGAGTGACCCGCGCATTTCTTCCCTTGATGCCCAGCGACGGCACCGGTCGCATCATCAACATCAGTGGAACCGCCTCGACGATCGTCTGGGCGCCGGCGCTCACCCACGGTCTCAACAACGCTGCCATGAACCAGGCCACCGGATATCTCGCGACCGATCTCGCCAGCCAGCAGATCACAGTCAACACCATCGTCCCGGGACTGGTCGGCACCGAGGGCCGAGAGGTCTGGGCCGAGAATATGGCCAAACAGCAGAACGTCACCAAAGAGGAATTCGTCGCCAGCTTCTGTAAGCGGATGGGGATTCTCGCTGGCCGGTGGGCGACGATGGAGGAAGTGGCGGATACGGTGGTATTCATCGCCTCCGATCGTGCGCGCTACTACAACGGCGCGAAGATCATCCTGGATGGCGGTTTGAACGTGAACGCACGACCCGCGTAATTGTCAGGTCCCTGCGAGCGGGCGACTCACGGATTTTGTATAACGGCAACGTTCCTGTAAGCGACCAGCGCGAGCGTGGCCGATGCCGGCGCCGGCGCGATTCCTGGAACCCGCGCAATTCCCGTTATTTGCGCGGGATTCGTTACCCTCCCGTCAACATCGTCGGTCGCGGCACGAAGATGGCAGTCGTCACGCGCTCAGCGGACGAGTATGGACCCTGCTATTGCGCGCACACTGTCATCGACACCGGTCGCTTTTCACGATGGACTTGGCCAGCGGCGTCTGAGTGTCAGTGCGAAGAACGAGTCGCTCGAGTTGCTTGCGCTAAGCGAGGAACTCACTGCGGTCTCCTCGTTCGAATTTGCGCTGCGCGATCGCGTCAGCCGGCTGTCGTCGTTCCAGTCGGAGCACTACGGCCGTGTGCGGGGCGTCGAGCGGATCGGCACGACCGGGTCGACGCTCGCCATCGTCTCGGAGCACGTGCAGGGAGCGCGTCTCTCGGAGATTCTCTCCTTCGCGGAATCGCGGATGCTCCCGATCGAGACCAACGCGGCACTGTGCCTCATTCGTCAGCTCATTCATGCACTTGCGCTTCTGCACCAGAAGATGCCGGACGTCAGTCACGGCGCGGTTGGTCCCGAGCGCATCATCGTCACGCCGCAGGCGCGGCTGGTGCTCGTCGAGCACGTACTGGGCGCGGCACTCGATCAGCTTCATTACACCCACGAGCAGTACTGGAAGGCGCTGCGCATTCCGCTGCCGCGTACTGGATCCGGGCCCCAGTTCGATCGGCGCAGCGACATCACTCAGGCAGGCGTCACCGCACTCGCGCTGATCATCGGGCGTCCGGTCGCCGAGGACGACTATCCGGCGCGAATCGGCGAAATGGCCAATGGGACCTGGGCGCTTTCGGCATCGGGCGCGATCGAGCCTCTGCCCGCCGCACTGCGCGACTGGCTGATGCGCGCCATTCAGATCGATTCTCGCAATCCATTCCCATCGGCGCTCGAGGCGTGGGCCGAACTCGATCGTGTGCTGCACTACAGCGATCCGATCGGGGAAGTCGCCGCGCTGAAAGCATTCCTCACGCGGTATCACGCGCGGGTCGCCGCAGACAGCGGCAACATTGCCGTTCCGGAATCGACGTCCGTGCCAGTCGCACCCCGTCCACCGGCAATGGTGAATGCGATGCCCGCAGTGCCGACGGCTGCTCCCGTGCCCGCGGTACCAAAGCCGGGTCCTCAGGCGGTCGTTCCGCCGCGGCCCGCACCAGTTGCAGCGGTACCCAGCGTTCCGTTGTCACGTCCCGAAGCGGTCCCATCAATGCACCCCCAGGCAGCCACACGCCCTGAGTCTCCGGTTGCTGCCGCGGTCGTCGCGCCAGCCAAAGACGCTCAGGCCCGCGAAGACAGCCGAACTGAGGAGGCTGAGAGCGACATGGAGAAGAGCAAGCCGTTCATTCGTGGTCGGTGGGTTGCCGCCGCCATCGTTCTCGTGGCGCTCACATCGGGCGGTACTCTCGCGGTCGGTCGCATCATCTCGCCGGCAGCCGCGCCTGAGAGTCTCGGCACGTTATCGGTGCAGACCAATCCTGCTGGTGCAACGGTCGTCGTTGATGGTCAGCAGCGCGGGATGACGCCGCTCAGTCTGCAACTCAAGCCGGGACGTCATGTCGTCGAGCTCGTCACCGACGGCGATGTGCGATCGATTCCCGTGATGATCACGTCGGGCGGAGAGGTCTCGCAGTTCATCGAGATTCCGCGCGCGGTGAGCTCGCTTGGTGAACTGCAAATACGCACGGAGCCGGCCGGTGCCACGGTGACAGTGGATGGCCGTGTGTTGGGCAAGAGCCCACTGACCGCAGAAGGTCTCTCATCGGGTCAGCACACGGTGACGGTCGAGAACGATCTCGGTGCGGTGACGCAGCGCGTGACGATCGAACCGGGCACGACCGCGTCACTGGTGGTGCCGATGACGGCGCCCAAGAACGTACCGGTCTCCGGGTGGATTGCGGTGAACGCGCCGATCGATGTGCAGCTCTTTGAGAACCAGCGTCTGCTTGGCAGCAGCCAGACCGATCGCATCATGGTCCCCGTTGGTCGTCACGAACTCGAACTGGTCAACGAGGCGATCGGTTACCGCGCGGTGAAGACGGTGAACGTGGCGCCGGGTCAGACTGCAAACGTGAAGCTCGATCTTCCCAAAGCGCCGATGGCGCTCAACGCCGTGCCCTGGGCTGAGGTGTGGGTGGACGGCGACCGTGTCGGCGAGACCCCGATCGGCAGCGTGCAGGTCAGCATCGGCCCGCACGAAGTCGTGTTCCGCCATCCCGAGCTCGGAGAGCGGCGGGTCGTGACCACCGTGACGCTCGCGGGACCCGCCAAGGTGAGCGTTGACATGAGGAAGAAGTAGCCATGCGGATGAATGGTTCGGTCGCAACGTGCACCATCGCGGTGCTCCTGTTGTCGGGCCCGAGACTCCATGCCCAGGATTCGCTCGAAGCGGCCCGCCAACTCTATGCATCGGCGGAATACACCAGTGCGCTGTCGATGCTGAACGCATTGACCAACGTGGACTCGCCGCGCGAAGAACGTCGGGCGATCGCCCTGTATCGCACGCTGTGCCTGCTTGCGGTGGGTCGCCGCGCGGAAGCGGACAGCGCCATCGAGTCGATGGTCTCGGCAGATCCGCTCTATCGTCCGGACGCCGACGAAATCCCGCCACGCATGCGGACGGCGATCGCCGATGCGCGTAAGCGGATGCTTCCGGCCATTCTTCAGGACAAATACAAGGAGTCGAAGGCCGCATTCGATCGGCAGGACTTCGGTCGCGCCGCGGTTGGCTTCAGGGAAATGCTTGACGGCCTTGGCGACCCTGACATCGCGATGGCTGCTTCCCAGTCTCCGCTCGCGGATCTCAAGACGCTGGCGATCGGATTTTACGAACTGAGCTCGAAGGCCCTCGTGCCCCCGCCGGCCGCTCCGGCCCCAGTGGTCACCCAGACCGTGTTGCCGCCGGCACCACCAGCAACAACCATACAGGTACCCAAACTTTACACAGCGGACGATCGCAACGTGGTGCCGCCGCAGGCTATTCGTCAGGAGATTCCGGCGTTCCCTGGCAGGGTAACGGTGGCGAAGTCTGGTGTACTGGAACTTGTCATCGACACCAATGGCAACGTCGAATCAGCGATGATGCGCGTCCCGGTGAATGCCCAATACGATCGCATGGCGACAGCTGCCGCAAAAAATTGGCAGTACCAACCAGCGATGGTCGATGGCGCGCCGGTGAAGTTCGTGAAGCGCATTCAAGTGAGTCTCGTACCAAATCAGTAGTTCACAGTACATTCGTGTAATTCCTCATACACGAAACGCCGTGCGCGCAGAACGCCGTGCACGGCTTTCGTGTTCGATCAGACAAAAATCTCGAACGTACTGCGGTTGAGGTAAGAAGCGGCGCGATTCGTGCAGCTTTGCGCGCCGGGACCGCGCACTCTCCCTGCGCTCCCGACCATAGAAACAAACATGATGGCTTTTCGAACACTGCGCTCGAAGTGTGCGCTGCTGGCGACAGTATGCGTGTTGACAGTGGCGGCCGCGAAACAGGCGGCAGCAGACACAATCACGTTGCAATGGGACCCGAGTAGTAGTTCCAGTGTGGGGTACCGGGTTCATGTGGGCACAGCGTCGGGAGCGTACTCCCAACATTTCGACGCGGGTTCCTCCACGTTCTTTGCATTTAACACCGCCGTTGCGGGCCAACGGTATTGCTTTGCGGTTTCGGCGTACCTGCTCTCGTCGCAGTTGGAAGGGCCCAACTCCGTGGAGGTTTGCGGGTATAGCGACGCCGCACCAACGCTTCAGAATCCGGGGACTCGGTCGTCTACGGTCGGTCAGCCAACCTCGCTGCAATTGGTCGGCTCCGATCCGCAGTCGCAGCCGCTGACGTACAGCGCAACGGGGTTGCCTCCGGGGCTCTCATTGCAAGCGAGCACCGGCTACATATCGGGCACGGGCACGGCCGCGGGCACCTACAATGTGACGGCCCGCGCGAGTGACGGCACGCTGAACGCCTCACAGCAGTTCACGTGGATCATGAATGCGACAACTGGCGGTTCAACCGGTGGCACGTCGACGCCGCCGCCGCCGACCGATGGTGGTTCGACCGGCGGTGGAAGCACCGGTCCCGATTCGACGCGCCCGACGATTGCGATCACCGGTCCGACCTCCGGAGACACGTTCTCGACGTCAAATGCGTCGATCACCGTCACCGGGATTGCCTCAGACAACGTCGGTGTCGCGCGGGTCATGTTCTCGAACGATCAGACAGGCGTTCTCGGCCAGGCCAGCGGTACGACGAACTGGAGCACCGCGATTGCGCTCGCGGCCGGGACGAACTACATCACCGTCCGGTCGTACGACGCCGCGGGCAACCAGTCGGCGGGCGATTTCCTGACCGTCATCCGCAGCGCGACGACGACTAAGCCGCCGCC
>DATCXH010000654.1:0-3759 GCA_036565925.1 Vicinamibacterales bacterium | reverse complement strand
CGCGGCGGGACTCGATCGTGTGAAGCGAGCACGACGCGCCCTGCCAATGGCACTCGCAGCAATTCCGCTGGTGGGCATCGTCACCTTGATCACTCTCGTGGCCATGCCGACGATGAACCGGCTCTTCGGTCTCGAAACGACCGAGATGCTGGGTCTGCTGGAGAGTCTGTCTGCACCAACCCCTCCGCGGGGCAGCCGTCTCGTCGATCCGGCCGTACGGCAGGCGATGGAAATCTATGTCGCGGGAAAGCACAGCGAGCGACTCAGAGATCGGAAGTTCTGGAACAGCCCGGTAATGCAGCAAGGCATTGCCAAACGGCTACAGCCAACCGCGGAGAGTGTCGCCGCGCGGCATCCATCTGTGTCGCCGCAGGAATTAGCGGTCGCGACGACGACCATCGCACCAGAGCTCGAACGTCTGCGCACACGACAGCGCGGACAGAATTTCTCAAACCTCACCCCAATCGTCGTCACGAGTGTGAGCGCCGGGCTGCTGCTGTTGATTCTTCTACTCAGCATCGTCTCGTCACTGATCGTGCCCGGCGGTCTCTTCACACGCATGCTCGGGCACGCAGTGGTCACCCGCAACGGTCACGAGATCGGCCGCATGCTTTCCCTCGGACGCGTGCTGGTCGCCTGGGCACCGGCGATCGCGTGGCTGCTGTATCTGGCCTCCTCACCGAAGGTGCAAGGGTTCGTGCCGAATCCCCCGAATCCTCTGCTCGGCACATTCCTGACACTTGCCGCGCTCGGCATCGGTGTCGTCTTCACTATCGTCCGCCCCGAGCGAGGGCCACACGACTGGCTGTTCGGGACCTGGGTGGTGCCGCGCTAATCATTGCGCTGCAACAGGACTAGCCGCAGGCGGGTCTGAAGACCCGCCTCTACGCGTAGCGTTTCGACCCGCCTCTACGCGTAGCGCTTCTGCGCGCGCTCCTTCGCCTTGCGTGCTTCCTCTTCGCGGTTGCGCGGCGGGGCGGTCGTCTTGAAGGCATGAATCAGCCGCTCCGCGGCCGCGGTCACTTCTTCGACGGCTTTGTTGAATGCGGCTTCGTTGGCGCGCGACGGCTGTGTCGATCCGCTCAGCTTGCGGACGAACTGCAGCGCAGACGCGCGAATCTCATCGTCAGTTGCCGGCGGATCGAAGTTCGCGAGAGTTCGGATGTTTCTACACATGTCAGTAGAGGGCCTTGACGCGGGCGATGTCGTGATCGGATAGCCAATCCACGCGCGGGATGTCGTCCCGCGTCATCAGCTGATGGCGATAGCGCTCGTAGATCGGCAGCGTGACGCCGTTCGTGCCTGGCCACATGATGTCACGCGCGTTCTCGCTGTGTTCGAGGCCGAGCGCATGCCCGATTTCGTGAAGGCACACGTAGTAAAGCACCACGTCGCGCATGAGTGGATCTTCTCTGACGCGTCGCCAGACGGTTGGACGGAACCGGTTTTCATCGGGCCGGATGTCGAGCGATACCACGGGGTGACCGTCCTCTGACGAGGGCTGCATGCGGCCGAGCGCAGCATCTTCCGACCACGGCAGCCACTTGACGCGCAGTCGCGCGCGCTGCTCCTCGGTGACGCGACGAAACCGAAGGGTGTCAACGCGCCGCTCCCATTCCTGCAGCGCCCACACCATGAGATCGGAATCGCCCGATCGATAACCGGATTTGTCGGCGGCCGCCCCGATAAAGAACGTGATCTCCCCTGACGCGTCGGGCACGAGCTTGAAACGGTCCTCTGCTAGCAGGGCCGGTCCTCTCACCAACGCCACAAACGCCAGGACGATCAGCGTCCGGAGCCTCATGTCCATCCATTGCCCAGTCCGGACGAAAGCGTCACGAACGGCGCTGCCTCGACGTGTGGAATCTGCCCGCCTCGCACCGAGAACGTCTCCATCGTCACGAGATTCTGCAGCATTCCTACGTTATCCGGCCTTCGGCAGACGCTTCAACAATGCCCTGGCCTTTCGGAACCACGGCCGTTCGCGACGTTGCAGATAGCGCGGCATGGTCGCTTTGTTCGCCAGCACGCGCTCAGCCCATTCGCGCGCCTCGCCAGGTCGATTCTGTGCTGCAAGGAACGTCGCGTAGTTCACGTAGGTTTCGGACAGCGTGGAAAATTCGAGCGCACGCTGGAAAAACATTTCGGCGTCGGCTGGCTGTCCGGTGTTGGCGTAGGCATGCGCCAGCAGACCCAATGCGCGGTTGGAGTCGTACTTCGGTTCTTTCGACGTAACGGTTTCGAGGTCGGCAGCGGCTGCCGAGAAATCACCCAACTGGATTGCGGCCACGCCGCGACGATAGAACGGATCGGCGTGCATCGTCCGCGGTGTGATCGCCTTGTCGTAGCACTCGCGCGCCTTCGCGTACTTGCCTTCATCGAGATACAGGTCGCCGAGTTCCTCGTAATTACCAGCGGCCGGATTCTGCCGCACGAGCCCCTCGAGGTAGTTGATTCGCTTACGACGGCCGAAGCCTTCAAACGAGTGGCGGAGCAGCCCGAGGTCCGGCACGACCTCCATCAGGATGTAGATGAAGGCGCCAAGCGGCCCGAAGAAGATGATGATCCACAGCCAGAATGTGTCAGGCCGGCGGCGAAGGAAGTGCAGCACCGCCAACACCTGGAGCAGGATTCCCCACTGAAAGAACTGAAACAGCCCCATCGCCCGCGTCTATGAAAACACGAGATCGCCTCGCGCGCTCAGTCGCGGGCTTTTAGCGCTGATTACCGCGATGTAGCACTTCCCGGCCTTGAGGTCTGCGGCTTCGGCTGCAGTGAGCGTGACCATTCCCGTGACGCGTGGCGTGGACGATTTGGCCAGCACGTACGCCACACCGCCATTTTGTCGATTCGCGCGGCGATGCAGATAGACGCCGCCCACGTCGGACACTGCACCGGAGATCCGAATCTCGTATGTCAGTTCGCGTGTTTGATCGTTGAAGGTGAATCGCGCAGCCGCCTGGAATCCTACCTTCGACGGAGGCGACGAGCGCGCGCCCGTTGCGGCGACATCGACCCGCTGCACTGTGGACGCCCGCTCGCGTGAAGGAGAGGATGCCGAAACCGCGACGTCCAGCTTGGGCGGGCGTCGATGATGCGTGACCTGCTCGTAATCGAACGCCAACGCAAGCAGTATCGGCTCGGCGAATGGACGGCCGATCAGTTCAACGCCCACCGGAAATCCGCCAGCGGTGAAACCGGCAGGGACAGAAATCGCCGGGAATCCGGTGTTGGCAGAGAGCGCCGCGTTGCTGCCCGCCTGCGCGCCACCAATCACAGGCGCAATACGGCGAATCGTCGGATACACGATCGCATCGAGGCGGTTGGCATCCATCACCGAAGTCAATGCCTTGCCGAGCGTTTCGCGAGCGGCGAGTCGGGCTTTGTAGTCCTCGCTCGAGAGATAGTCACTGGGAATGGCACTGGCGACATCGAGAATGCCCTGGAGTGACGACGAGTGAAGTCCGGACTCGAGCAGATCGTCAACCGACGCCGCGTACGCGCCGACGTTCTTGAGATAGTCCCCGAGATAGAACTTCAACTCCTGAGTGAGGAGGTTCGCTGCGGCGACGAGCTTTGCAAGATCGGGCACCTCGACATCGATTGCGGTGGCGCCTTGTGCCTTCATCTCGTCGATCGCGCGGCGAACGACAGTTGCCGCCTCGCCGTCCTCCGGTGCGGTGCCGAAGAACTCGGTGAGGACGCCGATGCGCGCCTTCTTCAACGCTCCGGCCTTGAGCGACGACACATACGTGCGCG
>DATCXH010000395.1:0-6552 GCA_036565925.1 Vicinamibacterales bacterium | reverse complement strand
GCCGGCTCAAAAGTGAACGGCAGCCTGAGCGCCGAGCGCATTGTCATTGCCGATGGCGCCCGCTTCAACGGCAGCGTGGATATGGGCCGCCGCACGATCGCGACCAAGATGGCGCAGTACAAAGCCGGGCAGACCGCCGCCCGAGCCTGAAGCGGATGCATCCAGATCTCACCCACGTGCAACGCCTCGAAGAGCTCGATGTGCTGCTCGAAGAATCAAACGACCGGCCATTGCTCCTCTTCAAGCACAGCCTGTCGTGCGGGACGAGCTACGAAGCACTCGACGAGCTGATCGACCACCTCAATGAGGATCGACTGCCCGCTCGTTACGCGATGATCACCGTCCAGACGCACCGCGAGCTCTCGACCGCGGTGGCCAAGCGGCTCGGCGTCCGGCACGAGACACCGCAGGCACTCCTCATCCGCGAGGGTCGCGTGGTGTGGAGTGCGTCGCACTTCCGCGTAACCGGCGGCGCATTGGAAACGGCGATCAAGCAGCAGATCCGGGCCGCGGCGCGATAACTCCGCGGCGGCGCGCAATAACGCTGGCGATCATTCGGCCGTCGAAGTCGCCCTCGCGACTGGCGAAAATCTCCAGCGGCCGTACGAGTTCGAACAGTTCCCCCGGTTGCAATAGAAAATCTGGATTCGTCGGCTTGCCACGCGCCGCCTGCGCGCGCGTGAACGTCTCGTAGACCAGCAGACCATCAGGCGAGAGCGCCTCGATCAGCGCAGGAAAGAGCGGCCGATGCAGATAATGCACGACGACGACCACGTCGAAGGTCGAGCCGCGGAACGGATTCGATCCGTCCTCGAGATCGCGCACCTCTGCGCGAAGCGGTAGTCGCCGCGCGACTGCGGCCTCATTCAACTCGCGTATCGCCTCAGCATCACGATCGATTGCGAACGTCGTCAGGCCATGTGCGGCTAGCCAGAGCGCGTGTCGCCCGCGTCCGCAGGCAACGTCGAGCGCGCGTCCCTCGCGAGGTATCAGGCCGGCATGCTGCAGGAGCCATGATGATGGCGAGTTCATGACAGCGCCCTGGCGATGGCGTGTCCGGCCACCCAACCCGACGACCACGCCCACTGAAAGTTGAAGCCGCCCAATCGACCGTCGACGTCGAGAATCTCTCCGACCAGGAACAACCCCGGACACACGCGCGACTGCATCGTCGCTGGATCGATCTCGTCCAGCGGAATGCCACCGGCCGTCACCTCCGCGTAACCGTAGCCACGGCTGTCAACGACCATAACCGGCGTTTCGACAAGCGCGTGAATCAACCGACGACGATCGTCGCGCGAAAGATGCGCCATCGTCACATCTGGTCCGATTTCCGCCACGCGAAGCCAGGTATCAGCGATAGCCGACGGCACTCTCATCGCAACGATCGTCGCCACTTGCGCGCGCGGACGCTCGCGCTCCTGCTCGAGCCACCACGCTTCGAGCGACTCGAAGCTCTCGCCTGGAACGAGGTTCACCATCACGTCGACGCTGGCGCCATCGAGCCTCATACGGTGCCAATGCCGCGATATGTTCAACACGACCGGGCCGCTCATGCCGAAGTGCGTCCATAGCAGCGAGCCCTCGAGCCGCGTTTCGATGCGGCCGTTTACACGCAGGCTGAGCACCGCGCGATGCGAGACGCCGGCGAGCTTTACGTGGCTATCGCCATCGAGCACGAGCGGTGCGAGCGCCGGTGTCGTCTCCAAGTACCCGTGACCGAGACGACGTGCGAGGTCATAGCCGGCGCCATCGCTGCCAGTCTTCGGAAGTGAACGCCCGCCGGTGGCGATCACCACGGCCCTCGACCGCGTTTCACCGCCCGCGAATGAGACGACAAACTCCTCATCATCTTTGCGAACCGCCGTCACGCGATGGTCCGTGTCGATGACGATGTTGAGACGTGCGGCTTCGTTGAGCAACGCATCGAGCACCGTGCGCGACTTGTTGGTGTCGGGAAACAGCTTGCCGTCTTCTGCTTCGTGCAATCGGACGCCCAACTCCTCGAAGAAGTCGGCAGCCCTGGGGGCTGGAAACGCGCGCAACACGTTGCGAACGACGCGAGATGAGCCACCCCAGAAATCGCGCTCGGTGACGACCCGATTGGTGACGTTGCAGCGCGAACCGCCGCTCACGAGAATCTTGGCGCCGATGCGACGTGCGCCGTCCACGCACCGCACGCGTAGGTGCGGCGCTGCACGTGCAGCGAAAATCGCAGTTGCGAGGCCCGCGGCTCCGGCGCCCACCACTACCAGATCGCTCACAATCACGCACAATACCCGAGATGGCAGAGACAGCCACCGTACAGCCCGCGCAACCGTCCATCCTTTACGGCGACATCATCGGCGGTGTCACCACGTTCTTCACGATGTCCTACATCGTGGTCGTGAATCCCTCGATCCTCTCCACACCCGGCACCGGCATGCCCTTCACCGGTGCCATGACCGCCACCGTGCTGATTGCGTTCAGCATGACACTGCTCATGGGCCTGTATGCGCGGCTTCCCTTTGCTGTGGCGCCGGGCATGGGCCTGAACGCGTTCTTTGCGGTCACGATCGTGCTGCAACAGCGGGTGCCGTGGCAGACGGCGCTCGGCATGGTGTTCTGGGCCGGCGTGCTGTTCCTGCTTCTCTCCGCGACCCCATTGCGCGAGACGATCGCAATGGCCATTCCGTCCAGTCTGCGTCTGGCCGCTGCGGCCGGCATCGGCCTGTTGCTGACGTTGATCGGATTGCGCAACGTCGGATTGATTGAAGCGGATACCGCGACACTGCTCCGTCTCGGCGCACTGGATCATCGAGCCGCGTTCCTGCTCGCCGGAGTACTGGTGGCCGTGATGCTGCAGCGCCGGAACAACCCGCTTGCCTATCTGGCGTCGATCGTCCTTGTCGCCGCAGGCGCCTGGATTCTTGGCTACGCGATGCCACCGGAACGCATCGTCAGTGCCCCCGACTTCTCGTCTGCGTTCCTGAAGCTTGATATCGGCGGTGCGCTGCAGCTTGCCCTGCTCCCTGCCATCGTATCGATCTTGTTCACGGATCTGTTCGACTCTCTGTCGACGTTCATTGGCGTTGCCAACGCGTCGGGCCTCACGGAACGCGATGGACGTCCCATGAATCTCAAACGCGGCCTCATCGTGGATGCGTTCGCTACGCTTGGCGCCGGTCTCGCCGGTAGTTCGCCAGGCACAGCCTACGTCGAGAGCATTGCCGGCATCCGCATGGGCGCGCGCACCGGTCGCGCAGCGGTTGTCACGTCGCTCTGTTTTCTTCCCTGTTTCTTCATCGGGCCGCTCGTCGCCGCTGTACCCGGCTACGCGACGGCGCCCGTACTCATCCTCATCGGCTTGTCGATGTTTCAGTCAGCGACCAAGTTGGATTTGGCGTCACTCGAGGACGGCCTGCCGGCGTTCATGACAATTGTTCTGATTCCACTGACGCTGTCGATCACGCAGGGCATGCTGTGGGGCTTCCTGCTCCACGCGCTGCTCTATGCCGTCGTCGGGCGCGCGAGAGAAGTGGGCTGGGTACTATGGGCGCTCGCGGTGTTGTCGGCTGGGTTGTTGTTGATCGCGCGAGGTTGATTCGCGATCTTCCCGGCGCGCCATTCGTTGCGCCTCGCTGCCGCCGGGTTGTCGTGGCGAAACGATCCGAAGACGAGACCGGTCACTCCCGGCGTCTCAGACAAGCAGGCTTCGACGTCAGATGATCGCTCGGACCACTGACGCGCCACGAAAAGCTCGGTGTTGCTTTCGGCGACGAGCGGCGAGTAAGTCGTTGTCACATGCTCGACGAGGTGCGGAAGACCGGTGCCATCGAGGTAGTTCTGCACGTATCCAGTGCCGCGATGCATCGGCCACAGTTGATGCCACATCGACGGACACTGCGACGAATTCTGGTCGATGACCAGGCGGTCCACGAGGTTGAGACGCACCCACTCGCGCCAGGGCAACGTCATGTTCCCGAGCGGCGGACCAACGACGTCGCCGCGTGCGCAGCCGATCGCCAGTTTCTTGCCTGCGCGGTCAAGTGCGACGCGCAGCTCACTGACGAGCGCTGTCACATACGAACCGAGCATGTCGCGCCACGCCTGCGCGTCACACGGCTCGCGTGTCACATCCACGCCGTAACGGTCGAGAAAATCACGTCGAGCCGGATCGTTGAATCCGAACTGATCGCCGCTGTCTGCGGGACGCGACTGCGATCGCAGACACAGAAATAGCCCATCGAAGGTCGTCGGCTCGACGAGTCGAATCCACCGATCGATGAACGCGCGCCGCGCTTCCGGATACGACAACGAAACGACGCCCTGCTGATGGTTGCCCGTGCGATCGACGACGAGCCACTCCGGATGATCGCGAGTCAGATCGCTCTGCCACGCCACGTGCTGCCCGTGCATCTCGTTGTGATAGCTGATGCGTCGCACGTCGTCTGGCGCAAGCGGCCATCCCTCATCCCATACCGTCACGTAGAGCCACGGCGAGAGCCCCTCTTCGCGAGCCATCGCCGGCACCATCACGAAGTCATCCCAGTTGAGTGTCTTCGCCGCTGTGTCCGATGGGTGTCGGTAGCCAGGAGCGGCTGAATACCTGCCGGCAATACGCGAGCGCAGCATGCGCCAATGCACCGAGCGGGCACCAAGCTCATCGCGCCACACCGGCAGACGACGCCGCAATTTCTCGGGCGTGTCGAGTCGGCCGTCACCCTCGCCGAACGAGAGGTGATCGCCCCACGAGACGCTCACGATGTTGTTCATGTCATTCGGGGCGCGCGTTCTCACGACCGGGCATGATCACGGTCTGACCAGCGGTATGCTCCGGCTTCGGGCAATCGGATCCTCGAGTGAGGATTGTGCCCACGACTCGGCCGAGAAAGTCGCGATGGGTTTTCACGCGACACCCACACGTCAGGGTCTTCTCCTCATCGTCGGACATGCACGACAATTGTACTGAGATGCCCCCCGAACGCACGGAGTCGAGCCCAACCGATCCCACCGTGTTGTGGCGCATGACCCGCGGCCGCAACGCCGCACACGCGACGATCTTTCCCGGCGAGCGGCATCACACGGTCACATGGTTCTTCGATGGTGTGATGGACCGCGCCGAACAGTACGACTCGATCGAGTTGGCGATGGCGAGAGCCGACGAGATCCGGGGAATCCTTGTCCGCGATGGGTGGAAGGACGCGTAAGCGGCACGTCCAAAAGGACGTGCCCCACGCGATATCATTTCCTTAGTGCCAACAGCCAAGCTTCATAAAACCGTCGGTGTCCGTGTGGGCCGCGTCCAGGTCGGCGGCGGCGCACCCATCGTCGTTCAGTCCATGACGATGACCGATACCGCCGACGCGCCGGCGACGGCCCGGCAGTGCATCGAGCTGGCCGAAGCGGGATCGGAAATGGTGCGCGTCACGGTGAACCTGCCCGAAGCCGCTGCCGCCGTTCCCGAGATCAAGCAGCGAATGCTCGACGCCGGTTGCACGGCACCGCTCATCGGCGACTTCCATTACAACGGTCATCTCCTGCTCACCCGCTATCCGGACTGCGCCGCGGCTCTCGACAAGTACCGCATCAACCCCGGCAACGTCGGCACGGGCCGTCGTCGCGACGAGCAGTTCTCGACGATCTGCAAAGTGGCGATCGACAACGCCAAGCCGGTGCGCATCGGCGTCAACGGCGGCTCGCTCAATCAGGAGCTCGTCGTCGGCAAGATGGAAGAGAACACTACGCGCAATCTGGGCAGGACTTCGGAAGAGATCCTGAACGAGTGCATGGTGATCTCAGCGATCGAGTCCACGGCGCTGGCCATCGAGACCGGACTCCGCAAGGACCAGATCATCATCTCGTGCAAGGTGTCGCGCCCACGCGATCTGATCGCGATCTACCGCGACCTCGCGCGCAAGACCGATCAACCGCTGCACCTCGGGCTCACTGAGGCCGGCATGGGTATGAAGGGGCTCGTCTGGTCAGCATCGGCGATCGGCGTCCTGCTCAACGAAGGAATCGGGGACACGATCCGCGTCTCGTTAACACCGCGTCCCGGCGGCGATCGACGTGAAGAGGTGTACGCCGCGTGCGAGCTGCTGCAGTCGCTCGGCCTGCGCGCATTCGCTCCGAGCGTCACCGCGTGTCCAGGCTGCGGGCGCACTACGAGCAGCACCTTCCAGGAACTCGCTGAGCGGACGCAAGACTACATACGCGCGCAGATGCCGACATGGAAGCGCAGCTACGAGGGCGTCGAGAACCTCACCCTCGCCGTCATGGGCTGCGTGGTCAATGGACCTGGTGAGTCCAAAGCCGCGAATATCGGCATCAGTCTCCCGGGCACTGGTGAAGCGCCTAACTGCCCCGTCTTCATTGATGGCGAGCACTTCACGACACTGCGAGGCACGTACGACGAGCTCGCGGAGGGCTTCCGAACGCTGGTGGACAACTACGTCGCCACTCGATACGCGAAGCGATCCCAAGCAACGAGCTGAAACGGTTCACGTCCCTCGCGTCCTCGCGCTTCCGTGTTCAAACCGTCACTGTGAAATTGCAAACAGGAACGATCAG
>DATCXH010000667.1:0-6799 GCA_036565925.1 Vicinamibacterales bacterium | reverse complement strand
GAGCCGCTGGCTGGCGATTGCCACGGCATCGATGGCCGGTGCGCAAGCGACCGTGTTCGCGTTGCGCTTCTTCCGATCGGTGGCCTCAGACAGTCTCGAGTTGAAAGGCACGGCGCGCCTCTTATCGACCGTACTCGCCGGCCGCCTCGTGCTGCGTGGAATTCTGCTGGCCATCGGCGCCATCGCGCTGCCGCTCCTGGCGACAGGTCTCGCCGATGCGCCGGGACGTGTGCTCATGCTCGGCGCGCTCCTCGTCACGCTCGCCGCGGAGCTGATCGAACGGTATCTGTTCTTCGTCAGCGTTGTCCCAAAACATCTGGCCGCGCCCTACATCGCGTCGGCAAGCGAGGCCGCATGACGCTCAAGGAGATGCTCGGACTCGACACCCGCGCCGATCGTTACACCTACGGCGTTGACCCGGTCGCAGGCTACGTCTCGTCGCAGAAGATCCCCGATCGCTGGGTCTCGACGACGTGCGGCTACTGCTCGGTCGGCTGCGGCATGTTCATCGGTGTCAAGGATGGCCGTGCCGTTTCTGTTCGGGGCAATCCGGATCATCCGGTGAATCGCGGGATGTTGTGTCCGAAGGGGCTTTCCGAGCACCACACGATCGCGGCCGACAATCGTGCGCGTTATCCACTGCTGCGGCGTGGCGGATCGATGCAGCGCGTGAGCTGGGACGACGCGCTGACGACGATGGCGGCGCGCTTCCGCGATGTGCAGGCACGCTATGGCCCTGGCGCCGTCGGCGTGATCAGCACCGGCCAGCTCGTTACCGAAGAGTTCTATTCGATGGGCAAGCTGATACAGCTTGGCCTGGGCACGTCGAACTACGACGGCAACACGACGCTCTGTATGGCCACGGCGGTGCAGGGGTATAAGCGTTCTTTTGGCAGCGACGGGCCTCCCGGTGCGTACGAGGATCTCGAACGCGCCGACGTGATCGTGCTGATCGGCGCGAACGTCGCCGAGAACCACCCGATCCTCTGCTGGCGGCTGCGCTCGAACCCGAACGCCACCATCATCGTCATCGATCCGCGGGTCACCAAGACGGCGATGATGGCCGACCTGCACCTGGCGCTTCGGCCGCGATCGGATCTGGCCCTCATCAACGGCCTGATTCACATCGTCATCGAGCACAACCTGATCAATCGCGAATACATCGACCGTTACACGACCGGGTTCGACGAGTTGAGGGCGTCGGTCAGTCAATACACGCCCGAGCGGGTTGCGGAGATTACCGGACTCTCGCCTGAACTGATCGTCCGCACCGCCTGGACCTATGCGCGCGCCGACGCGGCGTTCATCGGTTGGACGATGGGCGTGAATCACAGCACGAAGGGAACCGAGACCGTCAACGCGATCAACAACCTGGCGCTCATCACGGGCAACATCGGACGGGCCGGCGCAGCGCCGTTTTCAATTACCGGACAGTGCAACGCGATGGGCACGCGCGAGGCGGGCTTCGCGTCGATCATGCCCGGCTATCGGAAGTTCGAGAGCGAAGAAGACCGCGCCGAGCTCGCCAGGCTGTGGAACGTGCCCGTCGACCGCATTCCTTCACGGCGCGGCCTGGCCTATCCGGACATCATCGAAGCGGCTCTCGAGAGGAAGATTCGCGCGCTATGGATCATCGCGACGAATCCCATCGTCTCGTTTCCGAATCTGAAGTCGCTGCAGCAAGCCCTGGAAGGACTGGAGTTCCTGGTCGTCCAGGACTGCTATCACCCGACGCCGACGACCGAGTACGCGCACCTCATGCTGCCTGCCGCGGGCTGGGGCGAGAAGGAAGGGACCTACACAAACTCCGAGCGCCGCGTGAACAAGGTGAATCGCGCGGTGGCGCCTCCTGGTGAAGCGCGTTCCGACTTCGACATCTTCTTGCAGTTCGCGACTGCCCTTGGCGTGCGCGACGAGATCTTCCCCGGTTGGACCAAGCCGGCTGACGCGTTCGAGGAGTGGAAGCGCGTATCGGCCGGTCGTCTGTGCGACTACTCCGGCATCACCTATAAAGCACTCGAGCAGCATGGCGGCGTGCAGTGGCCGTTTCCCGCGGGTGCCGCCAACGCAGGTGAGACGCGCCGGCTCTATTCCGACGGCGGCTTCCGCACTGACGATGGCCGTGCCCGGTTGATAGCCGTGCAGTGGGAGCCGTTCCCCGAACAGCCGTCGGACGAGTTCCCCTTCGTGCTCAACACCGGGCGAACCGTTGAACACTGGCACACCCGAACGAAGACCGGGAAGGTGCCGATTCTCGAGCGGCTGTCACCGAACGCCTGGGTCGAGATGAATCCTCGCGACGCACGAGGCCTCAAGCTCAAGCCGCAGGATCGCGTGGACGTCGTCTCTCGACGCGGTCGCGTGCGCAGCATCGAGCTGCGGGTGACGGAGACAGTCGCGCCCGGACAGCTCTTCGTTCCGTTCCACTACGCCGAGGCCAACGCGAATGAGGTGACGCAGAGCGCATTCGATCCGTTCTCGCGTGAACCGAATTACAAGCAATCGGCGGCGCGCGTCGAAAAGGCACCGCGGGAAGGAGCTGCGCGATGAAGCGCCTCGTCGTGGTGGGCAATGGCATGGCGGGGATGGCCTGCGTCGAGCAGATCCTCAAATATCAGCCGCAGTTCCGCATCACCGTGTTCGGTGACGAGACGCACGTCAACTACAACCGCGTGATGCTCTCGTCTGTCCTCGCCGGCGAGAAGGCGGCGGACGAAATCACCATCAACACCGAGGAATGGTATCGCCGCAACGAGATCGATCTACGCGTTGGCGTCCGCATCATCGATATCGATCCGGTCGCGAAGACCGTCACGGGCGACGAGGGCAGCGTGACGCCGTACGACACGCTGCTGCTGGCGACGGGCAGTTCGGCGTGGATGCCGCCGATCGAGGGACTCGACAAGGACGGTGTGTTCGCGTTCCGCACGCTCGACGACACGCGCGAGCTGATTCGGCGTTCAGGGCCTGAGACTGAAGCGGTCGTGATCGGCGGCGGTCTGCTCGGGCTCGAAGCGGCGCGTGGTCTGCAGGTGCAGGGCTGCAAGGTCACCGTCGTCCATCTGATGGCGACGCTGATGGAGCGGCAGCTCGACAAGGACGGCGGTCAACACCTCGTCAAGACGATGGAGGGGCTGGGCATTCGGGTCCTGCTTGGTCGCAGCACGAAGGCGATCCGCGGGAAGAAGCGCGTTGAGCGCGTCGAGTTCGCCGATGGCGAAGGCGTGGACGCGAATCTGGTGGTGGTCGCGGCCGGCATTCGTCCAAACGTGGAGCTCGGAAAGAAAGCCGGACTCACTGTCAAGCGCGGCATCGTCGTCAACGACCGCATGGAGACGTCCGACCCCGACATCTTCGCGGTCGGCGAGTGCGTCGAGCATCGCGGGGTGTGCTACGGCCTGATCGCGCCGCTCTACGAACAAGGCAAGGTGCTGGCCGCGACGATCACCGGGCACCGGGGAGCAGAGGGCGCGGAGTACACCGGCACCGTGCAGGCGGCGAAGCTCAAGATCATGGGCGTTGATGTCTTCTCTGCCGGCAACTGGGATGTCAGCGGCGCCGATCAGATCAAGTACGAGGACTCGGGACGCGGCGTCTACAAGAAGGTCGCGGTGAAGGACGGCAAGCTCGCCGGGGTGATCCTCGTCGGCGATACGTCCGACAGTCATCGCTACATGGACTGGCTGCGCACCGATGCCGACATCGGCGACAAGCGCGGACAGTTGTTGTTTCCACCGCCATCGGCCGACGCCGGGCTGGACGTCGCCGAGATGTCCGACGGCGCCACGGTGTGCGGGTGCGTCGGCGTGACGAAGGGCACCATCATCGCTGCCATTCACGATCGCGGCGTGAACACGATCTCGCAGCTGAAGGAATCCACTCGCGCGTGCACGGGGTGTGGGAGCTGTACGAGCCTCTGTCAGGACCTGCTGCGCGCCGTCGCGCCTGATTTCGAGGACGAGAAGAAGAAGGTCATCTGCGCGTGCGTGCCGTTTGCTGAGGATCGGCTCCGCGAGATCCTGCGCAGTCAGAAGCTGAAGTCGGTGCAGGAGGTGCTCGAGATCTACGGCAATGGCATCGGTTGCGAGATCTGCAAGCCGGCGCTGAGCTACATGCTCGACATGCTGTGGTGCGGCGATCACGACGAGGATCGCTCGGCACGCTTCATCAACGATCGCGTGCACGCCAACATCCAGAAGGACGGCACGTTTTCCGTGGTGCCGAGAATCCGCGGCGGAGTGACCAGTCCGGACGAACTGCGTCGCATCGCCGACGTCGCCGACAAGTACCACGTGCCGATGGTGAAGATCACCGGCAGTCAGCGCATCGATCTCCTTGGGATCAAGAAGGCCGACTTGCCGAAGGTGTGGGCCGATCTCGGGATGCCTTCAGGCCAGGCGTACACGAAGGGCGTGCGCATGGTGAAGACCTGCGTCGGCACCGAGTTCTGCCGGTTCGGCACCCAGGATTCGACGAGCGCAGGCATCGAGATGGAGCGGAAGTTCGAGCAGCTCTTCACGCCGCACAAGGTGAAGATGGCCACCGTTGGATGTCCGCGCAACTGCGCAGAAGCGACGGTCAAGGACATCGGCCTCATCGGCATCGAAGGCGGCTGGCAAGTGGTCGTCGGCGGCGCAGCGGGGAAGTCCGTACGCAAGGCAGATCTGCTCACGACGGTCGAGACCACCGACCAGGCGCTCGAAGCCTCGGAGCTGTTTTTTCAGTACTACCGGGAGAACGCCAACTATCTCGAGCGGACGTACGACTTCGTCGAACGTCTCGGCATCGAGAAGGTCCGCAAGGAAACGATCTACGCACCCGACGCTGTCAGAGCCGGTCTGCGCGATCGCTTCGCGAAGTCGAAGTCTCGCGCGCGTGATGCGTGGCTCGAGGGCCAGGCGCCCACCGATCCCACGCAGTTCGTGTCACTCAAAGTGCTGGACAAGGTACTCGTATGACCGACGGCATTCGTCACTGGATACGCGTCGCTACCTGCGATCAGATTCCGCCACGGCAAGGCCGATCGGTGTCGATCGGCGATCGTGAGGTGGCAATCTTCAACATGGGTGATCGTTTCTTTGCGACCGACAACCGCTGTCCACACAAGGGCGGTCCGCTGTGCGACGGGATCGTGACCGGCCTCTCGGCGGTGTGTCCGCTTCATGCCTGGAAGATCAATCTCGCTGACGGACGCGTGGAGCGTCCGCAGGGCGCTGAACACTGTGTGGCGACCTACGCCGTGCGTGTGGACGATGGTGTCATCGCGGTGAGCGTGCCCGCATGAGGCCTCATCGCCCTGAACTCCCGGCGATGAGGCCTCATCGCCCTGAACTCAGCGCAATGACGGGATTTGTCCGGGCGGGACACTTTCCCACGCTCCTCGCCTCGCTTCTCTATTTCGATGTCAGCTTCATGGCGTGGATTCTGCTCGGCCCGCTCGCGCCGTTCATGCGCGAGGAGCTCGGGCTGAGCGCGACGACACAAGGGCTGATCACGGCGATCCCGTTGCTCGGTGGATCGCTGTTCAGGCCCATCTTGGGCGCGGTGGGCGAGCGCATTGGCGGCAGACGCACCGGTCTCATCGGTCTTGCGATCACCATTGGCACCCTGGCGCTTGCGTGGCTCGTCGCGGAGACGCCGGTGCACTTCGTGTTCGTCGGACTGATGCTCGGCATCGCGGGTGCGAGCTTCGCAGTGGCGCTGCCGCTCGCGAGCCGATGGTATCCGCCCGAGTATCAAGGCATGGCACTGGGGATCGCGGGCGCGGGCAACTCGGGGACGCTGTTGGCCACCCTGTTCGCGCCGCGTCTGGCCGAACATTACGGCTGGCAGGCGACGTTCGGCATCGCCATCCTGCCGCTCCTCGTGGTATTCGCGGTGTTTGCACTCATCGCGCGCGACAGTCCAAAGCAGATCGCTCCAGCGACGCTCCGCCACTATCGCGCTGTGCTGAGCGAAGCCGACACACTGTCGTTGTCCTGGCTGTACTCGTTGACATTCGGCGGCTTTGTTGGCTTCGCCAGCTTTCTCACCACGTTCTTTCACGACGCGTATCAGGTGTCGCGTGTGGATGCCGGCGACTTGACGACGGTCGTCGTGGTGGCGGGAAGTCTGCTGCGTCCGATCGGTGGGTGGCTCTCGGACCGCGTTGGCGGCTACCGCATTCTGGTCGTGTTGCTGGCCAGCGTGTCAGTGTGCCTTGCCGTTGTGGCATTCATGCCGCGACTGCCGATCGCCGTTGCAGTCTTGTTTGTCGCCATCGGGTTGCTGGGCATGGGCAACGGCGCGGTGTTTCAGCTGGTACCGCAGCGATTCCCCGATCGCATCGGCATTGTCACGGGCGTCGTTGGCGCCGCGGGCGGCCTCGGCGGTTTCTTCCTGCCCTTTGTGCTCGGAGCAGTGCGCGATATGACCGGCTCGTACGCCGCGGGCCTGTTTGGCTGCGCCGTGTCGTTTGTTGGCGGGACGCTGATACTGCTCGAGCTCGGCGCCCGGTGGTCGCAGCGCTGGGACAGCGTGGTCATCGAGCGCACCGGTTTGTACTCGTATCGCAGGATGCTGGTCGAGACCGAGGACGAACGTATTGCGTGAAGTTGAGCATATGCGCCAAAAATGTACGACTATGCAGTCGTATCGACATGAATGTCTGTGCTGACCCCCTTGTCGATCGCACCGTCCGTGTGTATCTTCGAGATCAGCCGCTGCGCCGTGAACCCATGAAAAGCACGACATCCCTCGTTGATGTGAGCGACAAATCCGACATCGATTTAATCCACGAGATTGGCAGCCGTATCGCGGC
>DATCXH010001099.1:0-3929 GCA_036565925.1 Vicinamibacterales bacterium | reverse complement strand
CTGATCGTTGTGCGCGTGACGCTGTCGCCGCGTGTCGAACGGACCAAGGCAGTCGCCGTTATTCGTTCTGCGGTTGCAGGTGCGGTCTCGGTCGCCGTCTTCGTGCTCGTCAGCGAGCACGGGTGGCTCGCCGTCATGCCGTTCGTCCTCGGCTGTGCCATCGCGCTCGCCGTGCCGACGATGCTCGCGCTCGCCGGAGATCGGTATCCCGGCAACATGAGCGCGTTGTTCGGGCTCTTGCTCACGCTCCTTCAGGTCGGGGGCATCGCTCTTCCCTCCGCAATCGGTTTCATCTCGGATCGCGGCGGTTTGCGCCTCGGAGTCTCTCTGATCGCATTCAGTTGTCTGCTCGTCGCACTCCTCGTACGCAGATCGATGCACACGGATCAGGTAGAATCCTCGTCCACTTCTGAGGAGACGGCATGATTCCAGAGCGCTACGCACCGATTACTTACGCGCTGTTCCGTATCGCGTTCGGCTTCCTGTTCCTGTGTTACGGATTGCAGAAGATGTTCGGGTGGTTCGGCGGCCCGCAAGCGCCGATCGCGACCCTCCAGGGCGCGGCAGGTGTGGTCGAGACGGTTTGCGGACTGCTGGTGATGCTCGGTTTGTTCACCAGAGTCGCGGCGTTCCTCGCCAGCGGCGAGATGGCCGTCGCGTTCTGGTACATCCACGTTGGGACGATTGCTGCCGGAAAAGGACTCGGTGTTCCCCACAATCTGGTGCCGATCAACAACGGCGGAATCGATGCGGTCGCGTTTTGTTTCGCTTTCCTCTATATCGCCTCGCGAGGTCCAGGAGTCTGGAGTCTCGACGGCCTGATGAAGCGTCCAAGGTAACTGCCCTGACTTCTATCCTCTCCGCTGACGCGCGCGCTGGACTCATTGCTGATCTTCGCGCGTGCGTCGGCGATCGCTGTACCACCGCACCCGCGCAGATCGAGCAGCACAGCCACAGCGAGTCGTGGCATCAACCTGGCGAACCGGACGTTGTCGTCTTTCCGCTGACGACGCAAGAAGTGAGTGCCGTGATGAAGGCCGCCGCTCGTCACGGCGCGCCGGTGGTGCCGTTCGGCGCAGGGTCGTCGCTTGAAGGGCATGTCAACGCGCTGCAGGGTGGCGTGTCCATCGACCTGTCGCGCATGAATCGCGTGCTGCGACTCAGCGTGGACGACCTCGACGTTACCGTCGAAGCTGGCATCACCCATCGTCAATTGAACAAGGCGCTGGCGAATACCGGCGTGTACTTCTGGGTCGATCCCGGGGCCGACGCGACGATCGGCGGCATGGTGGCAACCGGAGCGTCTGGTACGACCACGGTTCGTTACGGGACGATGCGCGAGACGGTGCGAGGTCTCACCGTGGTGCTCGCCGACGGACGCGTCATCCACACAGGCGGTCGCGCGAGAAAGTCGTCAGCCGGATATGACTTGACGCGCCTGTTCGTCGGGTCCGAAGGCACGCTCGGCGTGATTACCGAGGTCACGCTGCGCGTCCATGGACTGCCCGACGCAATCTCCGCAGCCGTGTGTCCGTTCGACTCGATGGAAGGCGCGGTACGCACGGTCATCACGACGATTCAATTGGGAATTCCGGTCGCGCGGATCGAGTTGCTCGACGAAGTGATGATCGATGCCGTCAATCGCTATTCTCATCTCTCGCATCCGGTGAAGCCGACGTTGTTTTTCGAGTGTCATGGCACCAGCGAGTCCGGCGTGCGCGAGCACGCGACTTCAGTTCAAGAGATCGCTGCCGAGCACGGTGCGGGTGAGTTCCAGTGGGCGACGACGACCGAGGCGCGTACGAAACTGTGGCAGGCGCGGCACAACACGCTGTATGCGGCGCGGGCGATGCGTCCGGGTGGCAAGTCGTTCGTGACCGATGTGTGCGTGCCAATCTCGAAGCTGGCCGAGTGCATTCTCGAAACCAAACAGGATCTCGCCGCCTCGCAGGCGTTCGCACCGCTCGTCGGACACGTCGGCGACGGGAACTTTCATCTGAACTTTGTGTTCGATCCCGATGATCCCCGTCAGCTCGCCGAAGTGAAGTCGTTGAACAGTCGCCTCGTGCAGCGGGCGCTGGCGATGGGTGGCACCAGCACCGGTGAGCACGGCATCGGCATGGGAAAGATCGACTACCTCGTTCAGGAACATGGCGGCGACGCGCTCGAAGTGATGAAGGCGATCAAGCACGCGCTCGATCCCGACAACCGCATGAACCCGGGCAAGCTATTCAAATAATCTCGCCCAACGCCGCCACCGCATCCGTCAGCTGATCGTCGCGTAGATACGGCGCAGGACCCATTCGCATGACTTCGCCGCGCGCATCGACGAACACGTCGCGCTCGCGAAGGCGTCGCGCCAGTTCTCGCGCCTGAGGCGTGCGAATCGCCACGAACCCACCACGTTGATCGAGTGGCATCGGCTCGACGTGGGCCACCGAGGCAGGGAGGTCGAGCTGTTCGAACGCAGAAATGAGGATCCCGACCTGACGCTGGCTGATGCGGCGCAGTTCCTCAGGGTCGAGTCCCTGCTGCTGGTGGAAATCAAAAACAGCAGCCGCGCGATAGTGCGACGTGGGATCGTAGGTCGCACCGGCGAACGCCGCAGCGCCGTTCGCGAACGTCACGCGTTGACGGCCGGTGTCCTCGATCGATTCGAATTCGGCGAACCAGCCCGTGAGAATCGGACGCAGTCTGCAGTCATCCGGCACGCGGAGGAAACAGTTGCCCTCGCCGAGCTGACAGTACTTGTAACCGCCACCGGTCACAAAGGCGCCACGGAGTCCCATCGACGTCAAATCGAATGGGACGGCATTGAGATGGTGATAGGCGTCCACCAGCAGTTCGGTTCCGTGCATCGCACAGGTCGCTGCAACGCGATCGAGTCCCAGAACGATGGCTGATGTCTCGAACAGGACCGACGAGATCAACACGGCGAGTGTGCGATCGGTGACTTCACGCGCCAGTCGGTCGGACAGCGTATCGACCGGATGCGCGGAAACTTTCTTCACCTCGATCCCTTCGTCGGCGAATCGGTCCATCTGACGACGAATGGTGTGGAACTCTCCGTCGGTGGTCACGAGGCGCTGCCGCTGACGGAACGGCAGCGCCGACAGCCAGCGCGTCACGAGTTCGTGCGTGTTCTGCCCGAGCGCGATGTTGGCTGGCGTGTCGCCGACCAGCCGCGCGAATCCGGCACGGACACGATTCGCTTGCGCCGCGGCGTGGTCCCATTTGTCATCGACGTAGTCCGCCGCATCGAGCCACGCACGTTGCTGTGCTTCGAAGCCGACATCCGGCCACGCCTGGTGTGAATGGCCGGTCAGCAGCATTCGCTCACCAACGCGGAAGCGCGAATAGTGACGTGCCAGAGTCGTTGGCGAGGTCATGACATCTTTGGCTTCACGCTTTGGTCTTCGGGCTCTCGGCTCGAGTTGCCCCCGCGCCGCGCGCGCGAACCCGGGCAGCCTTCAGGCGCTTGGCTCTTCGCTCTTCAATCCATAGCTGCTCCACGCTGTCCACCAATGCCTCGAGTTGTGGCACGAACTGCTGACACATCTGATCGAGAATCGCCAAGCTGCTCTTGGACGATATTTTGAGCGCGTACGTCAGTTGAACAAGGTAAGCCACCTCGGCTCCTGATGCGCGGGCGATGTTGGGCCTCGTGAAAGACTCGAAGCTTCCGGTGCTCCCGGGCCATGACGTCCTCCATCCGGAGGGAGGGCGAGCCCAAGGCCCAAAGTCCAAGCCCAAAGCCGAAAGCACAAAGCACAAGGCCAAAGCCCGTTCGGCCACCGTCCCTGTGCTACGCTCACGGCCGCAGGAGGCCTCATGATCGGTCGTCTTCATAAACTGCTGTGGGTTGTACCCGTCCTCGCGATTTCGACCGCTGCTGCGGCGCAGGTTCGGATCGTGCAGACGAACTCGGC
>DATCXH010001090.1:0-6582 GCA_036565925.1 Vicinamibacterales bacterium | reverse complement strand
CTGGGAGAGGTCGGCGTCCGTGACTGGTGGCGCGTGATGCGGCGCGAGATCTTCGCTGGTCTTGCGCTCGGCGCGATTCTCGGCAGCATCGGTTTCCTGCGCATCACCATCTGGTCGGCGTTCTCAACGGTGTACGGCGAGCACTGGCTCCTCGTCGCTGTGACGGTGGCCATATCGTTGGTGGGAGTGGTCCTGTGGGGCACACTCAGCGGATCACTCCTGCCATTTGTGCTGAAGCGGCTGGGGTTCGATCCCGCGGCATCATCAGCGCCGTTTGTCGCCACGCTCGTTGACGTGACCGGGCTGGTGATTTACTTCTCGGTCGCGCTCGTGGTTTTGCGCGGCACGCTGCTCTAACGCGTTGCGACGCGTCGGCCGGGAATTGACAGTCTATTTGCCGCGTGAGAGCTCTTCGTCGATGACACTGACGAACGTCTCGTACGGCTGGGCGCCCGACAGCACCCGTCCATTGATGTAAATCGTCGGGGTTGAGTTCACGCCGAGACGTTGGCCCTGTGCCACCCCGTCGCGCACACGTTCACCGTACTTCGACGAGTCCAGACACGCGTTGAACGCCATCGCATCGAGGCCGAGATCGGCGGCGTGCTTCTTCAGCTCGTCCGGCTGCAGCTGCTGCTGATTGGCGAACAGTCGATCGTGATACTCCCAGTACTTGCCCTGGTCGCCAGCGCAGTGCGCAGCTTCACCGGCCTTGAACGCCTGCGGGTGAATCTGCGTGAGCGGAAAATCTTTCCAGACGATGCGAACCTTGTCGCCATAGGTCTCGCGCAGCTTCTTCAGTGTCGGGGCAACGCGCTGGCAGAACGGGCACTGGAAGTCTGAGAACTCGATGAGCGTCACCGGCGCCGAGGAGCGGCCGAGCGACGGATCGGTGTTCTCGATCGCCACGTCGCGACGCGGCGCATCGATCAGGACGCGAACTTCTGGACCACCCTTCCGCAGCTCGGTGACGAGCGCCTGCCGCGCCTGCACGCGCTGCTGGTCGCTGAGATAACGATTGATCGCCGGCGCCATCACCTCGAGCGGACGGCCCTGCATCTGGTTGATGTTGGCCTGATAGAACGCGACCACCTCAGCGTCGGTCACCGGCTTGACGCGCTTGCCGACCTCCTCCAGCTCGTAGGCTTCCGCCGTCATGTTCTTCTTCTTGGCCGCTTCGGTGAGGAGCATGTCGGCAATGATCGCGTCGAGTGCGGCGCGACGGCCGTCATACAACTTCTGTGTGGCGTCGGCCTGCGACGCTGGATCGTCAGCGCGCCAGCGATCGTCGAGCTCCTTCGTGGTGATCGTGCGGTTGCCGACGCGTGCCGCGTTCTCGGGTTGCTGCGCCGGCGCGGCTGAACACGCCAACAGGGAAACCACGACAGTCAGGAAGAAGATCGTCTTCATAATTTGAATGATATCTTGGGCGTCGAAGCGCGTGCGTAGGCGGCCTGACCCGCCGTAGCCTTTAGGCGAAGGTAGTCTCAATTGGTGAGTTCCTCGCTGGTATTGACCGTGAACCGGCGGAACCGCGAGTACGTCGCCACGCCGCGCACTTCCATCGGGTCCCTGCCGCGTCGATACCGCTCTTCCATACGCACCGGCACCCTGAGCCCGGTCCCCGCATCAGGTTCGTACGTCACCACGATATGCGCTTCGACGCTGGTATCCATCGCGTCGACTTCCGTTCGCAGCACCGTTCCGTCACGCTCATCGACCCAGAACCGCCCGCTGACTGGCAGGTCACGGCCACCGGTAGTCGAGATAAATGTCGGCCGGCCTGTCTCCTTGAACTCAATAATCGCACCTGAGTCGACCTCGTCGCCGCCTTCACGTGTTGCGCTTCGGCGCCCAGGCCGCGTGCCAGGTTTGAACGAGAAGCGCATGCGGTGTCGCGCGGTCAGGAACGGCAGCGGCAGCGTCGGCACGTTGATGTTCCGCGCCACGTTGCCGATGTTGTAGCGTGCCCCTTCGTCCATGATCGCGCGCGCCTGCTCGAACGCGCTGCGCGAGGTTCCCTTCAGAAAGAGCGTGGCCAACCGCTCCTGTCGATCGCGCACCTGCTTGCCATCTCTCTCAAACACGTCGCGAAACGGCAGCCAGCCTTCGCCGGGTACCTGCACCAGCAGAAAGTCCGAGACGAGGACAGTCTCGGCGGGGCCACCGCCGCCACGCTGCACGCTCGTGGTATTCGCGCCGAGCACGCGACGGAGCGACTGCTCGTAGCGCTCCTCGGCGACAACCGATCCGAAGTCGCGTTGGAAGGACTCGACGTAACGGCTCGCGCGATCGAGAAGCTCGCCGAAATCAGTCCCTCGTCCTTGGTTCTTCGTGCTGAGTCCGTCCTGCAGTCCCGCGGTCCCTGGTCCGACTGCGTGCAGCAACGAAGTCGCCGTGAAAAGAACGACGAGGACCACGGACCAAGGACCACGGACGGACCAAGGACCACGGACGAACCAAGGACCACGGACGGACCAAGGACCACGGACGGACTGAGGACCATGGACGGACCAAGGACCAAGGACCACGGACCAAGTACCAGCTAGCGTCCCGACCAGCGCACGCGGACGCCGGCGTTGACCAGACGCGGCGACCCGATCGTCGTCGGCAGCAGCTGCACGTAGTACTCCTGATCGAACAGGTTCTGCACGCCGAAGAAGACCTGGAGGTTGCGACCGATGTCGCGCGAGGCGCTGAAGTCCACGAGCCCGTAGGCCGGCAATCCAGGCTCGGTCTCACCGGGCTTGATTCGCGCGTTCTGGTCATCATCGAACTGACGGCCGTAGAAGCTGCCGGCGACGGCGACGTTCAGCACGCGCGGATTCGCATAGGCCACGCTCACGGTGCCGCGATGCTTCGGCACCTGCGGCAAATACAGGCCCGTAAGATCGACGAATGTGATGCCCGGAACTGGAACGGGGTTGTACTCGGTCACCTTGGCATTGTTGAAGAGATACCCGGCCTGCACGCGCACAAACTGTCCAACGCGCGTCTCGACGTCGTTCTGCCATCCACGAATGCGCGTGCGCCCGAGGTTCTGACGCTGCTGGAGATTGGTGCCAATAGTGACATTGGCGACCGGATTCTTCACTCCGTTGTCGTAGTAGGTCGATCGGATCGAGACGTTCCGTGTGGCTTCGAGCCGTACACCAAACTCGCCGCCAAACAGCCGCTCGGGACCGAGCGCTTCATTCGCGAGTGTCCGCGTCAGACCGACGCTGAACTGACGATAGAGCTCGTTGAGCGTCGGCGCGCGGAAGCCCCAGCCGATGTCGCCCCACACCGACACACGATCGGTGAAGCGATACAGCGCCGCGGCACGTGGACTGACGACGGTATCGTCCTTGTCGGCCAGGTCACCGCGATTGCCGGCGGTTGGCAGTCCAGTGGCGACCGACGTCTCAACGATATGGCCGTTGTAGTTCTTCCAACTGTCCACACGCGCGCTCAGTGTGAGGACGACGTTGTTCATGTTGAACACGTCCTGCAGGTAAAGTCCCGCACTCCGCTGAGTGCCGCCGGAGTTCCGTCGTCCGTTGAGGATCGCTTGCTGTGTCGGCGGGGTGACGGGACCAGGCGCGGCGACATAGAGGTCCTCGAGGCTGTCGCCGTCCACATGCCGCCAGTCGAAACCGGCACTGAAGAAGTTGTTCCGCCCGATCGCCCGCGACCACTGAATCATCGTGCCGACGGCGTCGGTCGGGACGGTCTGATCGGTGGTCAAGCGCACGATGCTGCGCGGCGCGACCGTCGCACTCGGCGCGGTTACCGCGAGGAACGTGCTGTGGAAGGTGTTGTCGTCGCTGAAGACCGTCGCCTGCAGATCGCTCTCGTCCGGCATGCGCACGCGGACGCCGCCACCGGCCGCCGTCCACTTCGTGTCGTTGACTTCACCAACTTTGCCGTTGACGCGGTTCTCCTTGAAATAGCCACCACGGAAGAACACGCTCACCCGGTCGTTGGCGCGATAGTCGGCCTTCAGGTTGAAGTTCTTGAAGTTGACCTGCGCGTTGTTGTCGATGAGCCCGCGCTCGTTGGCGATGACAATTGGGAAGCCGTCAGTATCGAACGCACCGCCTTCGACGGCGACGCCGAGCTTGCCCCATACGTCGCTCGCGAAGAAGTCGGCTTTCGGACTGTTGTGGTTGCCGTACTGCGTCTTGAACTCCACCGACCGGCGCGTGGGGCTGGCCGAAATGATGTTGATCACACCGCCCATCCCGTAATTGCCGTACAGACTCGAGCTCGAGCCGTCGATCACCTCGATACGGTTGACGCTCTCCATCGGCACGCGCGTCCAATACACCCAGCCACCGAACGGATCGTTGAACGGCACACCGTCCACGAGCACGAGCGTGCGGCTCACGCCGCTCGGACCGAGGCCGCGCAGCGAGACGCCCTGTGCGGTCGGATGCGAAGACAGGCTGCTGCTGCGCCGAAAGAGGCTGAACGTCGGCACCTGTCGAAGCACATCGTCGGCGACAACCGCGGGCGACTGACGAATCGTTTCCTTCTCGACAATGTTGGCACTGACCGGAACGTCGCCGAGACGCTGCGCCGTCCGCGTCGGCGTCACGGTGACCGTTTCGAAAAGACTCGCGATCGAGAGAACGACGTCGACCTCCCGGTTTGCCGGTACCGACTGCGACCATTCCGCAAACCCGCCTGCGCGGACAATCAACGTGAGATCGCCGCTTGGTGGCGTCGTCAACGTGAATCGTCCGTCCAGTCCGGTCACCGTCTGCTGTTCGAGACCACCCGAGCCGACGACCATCACCGACGCACCAGACACTGCGCCGCCATTCGGATCCTTGACGATGCCCGAGACGGCGGACTGGGCGCCCAAGCCCGCTGATGTGCACAGAGCGAGAACAAGAACAAACGCCAGGGTTGTGCGCATGACCGCCAATCTTAGCTCGGATCAGGCCGGAATCCGGTCGGGACCGCCATGCCGTTGCTTGCATGAACGGGTATTAATGTGCCGCTCCGCCACGGCCGTTCGCGGGCACATCCACTGATCGTTTGCCCAGAGCACAACGGGTTGTTAAGCTCGTTCCATGCGTGCTTTCGCACTACTAACCGCGCTGATACTTGCCTCCGGGTCGATCTTCGGACAGCAAGCGACCTTTAAGGCTGGCACCAGTATCGTGCCCGTGCTGACCACTGTGACCGACAACCAGGGTCGTCTCGTGCCGAATCTCGAGCAGGACGAGTTCACGATTCTCGACAACGGGAAGCCGCAGCCGATCACGCTCTTTCAGAACGAGACGCAGCCATTCACCGTTGTCGTGATGCTCGATTTCAGTTTCAGCATGACCACACATCTCGAGCTGCTGAAACAGGCGACGGAGCAGTTCATCCTGCGGATGCTGCCCGCGGATAAGGGACAGGTCGGCGCGTTCAGCGACAAGATTCAATTCAGCGGCGAGTTCACCAACGATCGCGACGACCTCGTCGCGGCGCTGAAGGATTTGCAGTTCGGCAATCCAACACGCCTCTACGACGCCATCGAGGCGAGCATCGACATGCTCAAAGACGTCGAAGGACGGAAGATCGTGCTGGTCTTCACCGATGGTGACGACACGGCAAGCCGCAAAGGCATGGGGGATGTGCTCGACCGGGCCAAAGCGACTGAGACGATGATCTATGCGATTGGGCTCGAATCCGAGTTCCCGGTCGGGCCAGGCAGGATGCAGCGCACGCGTCCCGATCGCGGTCTGCGCAAGCTCGCGGACGAAACCGGTGGCGGCTACTTCGAGCTGAAGAAGACGACGGAGCTGGCTCCCACGTTCACGCGCGTCGCCCAGGAGCTGCACAGCCTGTATACGATTGGCTTCCAGCCCACCGTGCTCGATAACAAAGAGCACCGTCTCGAAGTGAAGATGAAGCAGGCCGGGCAGACGGGTCGCGCCCGCAGGAGCTACATCGCCTCAGCCGAGCGTCTCAGCGGAACAAAATGACGACGCTGACCGATCAGAACTTTCGATTAGAAGCCGATCGCGCGCTCGAGCGACTGCAGCATGCTTTGATGCCGATGGCCGACGAGCACGGCTTCGAGGTGGAACTGCAGAACGGTGTGCTGCAGATCGTCTTCGAAGATCCCTCCCCGTCAAAGTTCGTCGTCAGTCCCAATGCGCCGGTGCGGCAGATCTGGGTGTCGGCGATGTCACGCAGCTACAAGCTCACGTGGCAGCCTGACTCGTCCACGTTCGCACTCGACGGCGAGTCGCTCGAAACGCTCATCAAGCGTCTCGCCTTACAGTTCATTAGTGATTGAGGATTGTTGATCTCTGATTGGTTGTCGATTGCCGATCGTCGAGATTGGTGATTGGCACAATCGACAATCAGTGATCTTCAATCAACAACGATTCAACAATCATTAATCTCTAATCATCAGATCTCGGTTCTTCGTACCAATCCACGTGCAGCGAATGTTCGTGGCACTTCAGGCAGGTCGTCCACTGCCATTGGTGATTGCAGCCCGGACAACGGCCGCGCGTTGAGAACGTGTTCCACACGGTGCCGCACGACTCGAAGTACGGTTCGGGCGTTCCGACGCAACTGCACGACCAGCGGCTC
>DATCXH010001134.1:0-9282 GCA_036565925.1 Vicinamibacterales bacterium | reverse complement strand
CCGTGGACTTCGGTCAGCTCGATGGTCTCGTCAACGCGGCGGGTATCCCTGCCGCCGAACGCGTGCTCGGACGCGACGGCGTCCTGCCACTCGATCGCTTCACGCGCGTCATTCACGTCAACCTGATTGGCACGTTCAACGCCATTCGCCTGTCGGCGTCTGCCATGGACCGCAACACGCCCACTGCGGCCGGTGAACGCGGCGTCATCGTGAACACCGCATCGGTCGCGGCATTCGACGGCCAAATCGGACAGGCCGCCTACTCGGCTTCCAAAGGCGGCATCGTCGGGATGACGCTGCCCATCGCTCGCGAGTTCGCGCGAATCGGCGTCCGCGTCATGACCATCGCGCCAGGCACATTCGATACGCCACTGCTCGCCGCATTACCCGAAGCCGCGCGCGTCTCGCTGGCGCAGCAGGTACCGTTTCCCTCGCGCCTGGGACGTCCCGAGGAATACGCCGCACTGGTGCGGCACATCTTCGAGAACGAGATGCTGAACGGCGAAGTCATTCGTCTCGACGGCGCGATTCGAATGGCGCCGAAGTAGCTGGTTGGTGGCCGAGGGCATGAGTCGCGTTCTGCGGAGCGACCTACGGTCCCGCATCGCCTGCCGTCGCGCACTGAATGTTGAGGATTGCTAAGATTGGGTTCAATGCTCACGCTGTTGACCGGCGCAGCTGCCGGGCTCTTTCACGTGCTCTCGGGTCCCGATCACCTCGCTGCCGTCGCGCCGCTCGCGGTCGACGACCGAAAACGGGGATGGCTCGCGGGCTTGACGTGGGGTGTCGGTCACGCATCCGGCGTCGTTGTGGTTGCCGTGATTGCCGTCATGCTTCGCGAGATGCTTCCGTCACTCGACATCATCTCCGCGTGGGGCGAACGCGTCGTCGGTGCCGCGTTGATTGCCATCGGCCTTTGGGCGCTGAGGCGACGTGCACGCATTGAGCCGACGCCGCACCGGCACGGACACGTCTCGCATGACCATCTGCATGTGCAGGCCGGCCCTGTCTGGGTGCGACGACTCGGACACGCGCACGCCTCGTTCTGCATGGGCGTGCTGCACGGCGTCGCCGGCAGCTCGCATTTCTTCGGCGTGCTGCCTGCTCTGGCGCTTCCATCGGAAAGCGCGGCGCTGATGTATATCGGTGCCTTCGGCATCGGCACCGTTATCGCGATGACGGCGTTCGCGGCAGCCCTTGGATTGGTCGGCGTGCACACCGGCACGAACGCGCGACTCCAGCGCGCGATGATGAGTGTCGCGGCTGCCCTGGCGATGCTGGTCGGTGGTGTGTGGCTTATCGCGCCGCTGGCGTGATGAGGCTGCCGGCGTTCACTGCCGCGTCGTACAGTACGAACGCCTCGTGCGCCTGCGCTGTGCGATCCCCTGAGAACGACAGGTCGGTGACCTTCCTTGCCGCACGAATCGACGAGAGGAACATCTGATGCTGGTCGACCGACGCCGCTGGCGCGCGTAAACCGCGCAGATTCGTCTCCAGACCGGACAGCGTATCGTCGAGGGCGCGAAGCACGTCCGGCGATCCCGATTTCGCAGCCGACATCAGAAACGGCCTGACCTCTTCCAGACGTTCGGTGACACCGCGCAACTGCTCCGCGTACGCGTCGGCGCCGGCGTCCTGACGAGCATCGACGACCGGGACATCGCGACTCTTGGGTGGCTGCGCCGGCCCGCGCTCGGCGGATGCGGCAACCGGCGCCGGCGACGGCGCAACGGCATCAGGCGCAACCATCGGCCAGGTCACATCGACGTAGATGCGACGACCTTCGGCGCGGACGTTGGCACGCGCGAACTCAGGCACGGTGATGTGCGCCCGCAGGAAGTCGCCAGTCTCTGACGCCTGCACACCTTCGATCGACACGCGCTCGATCAGGTGCACGCCTTCGGGAGCACTCCACTGCTGCGGCGCAATCTTGGTGAACATTGGCCCGGCGTCGAGATCGAGCACGTTCTCGACGCGTCGCGACCGCACCTGTCGCGGCTCAGTCGGCAGCTCGAAGACGACCGAGAGCCGATCGGGCGCCCCGATCAGCAACACGTTGGGGTTGCCTTCAACCACGCCGGTGTTATCAACCTGGTTGCGAGGTGCGTTGCGCAACGACTCGTCGACGAAGATGCGAGCCGCCGGAAAACCCGAGCGCGTCAGGCGGCGCTGCACCCTTTCCGCTTCGTCCAGTGATGCGTACGGACCGACCATGGCTTGATGCACTTGACGGCGACCGGGCGTCACTCGCGTAAACGACGGGAAGCCGAGCGTGCGCACGCGATTGGCCGCGAACCCTGCGCCGTCGCCGCTGTCGGTCGTCTGCACCGTGACACTGAAGCTCGCACCGGTATCGAGTGTCGGCGACTCGGGAAGCTCCTTGAACGCGAACATCGACGCCATCGCCGGCTGCGGGGCCATGAAATACAGGAAGCTGCCGCCGCCGAGCAGCAGCAGCACGACCGCCGCTGCCGCCGTCTGCCGCTTCAATCGTAGATACCGCGTGTGAACGTCGGGCACCGAGTAGCCGCGGTTCACCTGCCGCATCCCCGGCTTGTGCATGAACTGACTGAGCTGCTGCTCGTTCAGCAGGACGACAGCGTACTGCTGCTCGGGCTCGAGGACGACGTCAGGCGGCGAGTGGCGGTTCCGCACGGCGTACTTCTCGCAAATCATCCACGAACAATCCCACCCGCCGGCCATCCGGTTCGAGGAGATACAAGCGATCGCCGACGTTGATCTGCCGGTCGCGCAGGCTCCCTGCCGCGAGCTCGACCACTGCGTGCGCGGTCGGATAGCCGGCGATGCGCCACGGCGTCATGTCACGCACCACTTTCAGCACGCGACCGTCCTCATCCACGAAGATGACGTCGATGTCGAAGCGCATGAACAGGGTGTGAATCGAGAAGCACGGCGCGATGATGATCGCGCTCGCCGGATCGAGACCTGATCGTCCGAGCAGGCCCTTGCGACGATCGCGCCTGGTCACGGCGACCTCCACGCGTTCGGCCAACACGTCGTCAGTTCGTTGATTGACCAGCCTGAGCGTCATCGCGTTCATCAGTGACCCTCAGCCGGTGAATGGCTCGTGGTCGGCGCGGATGACGACTGGTACTTCGCGGCTTTCTCGTCATCCAGGAAATACGCGGCACACGCCGCGTCGAGATTCTCGCGATTGAGTACTGGCTCCTCGCCGCGATACCGGCACAGCGCCGTCACCTGATCGATCAAATCGCGCGGCTGGCATGCGCGCAGCGGACGGTTCGTTGGCAGATAGTGCCGGCGATGCAGGTATTCGGCCATCACCGGATGGAACGCCATGTCGCGACGCCGGCAGTTCATCTCGAGAATCGCGGTGAACTGCTCGATCGTCGGATCGCCGACGAGAATCTTGTAGGGAATCCGGCGCAGGAACGCTTCATCAGCAAGCTTCACTGGATCGAGGTTCGTCGCAAAGACGGTCAGCACGTCGAACGGCACCTGAAACTTCTTGCCGGTGTGCAGAGTCAAGTAGTCGAAGCGGCTTTCGAGCGGCACGATCCAGCGGTTCAACAGGTCCTCCGGACGCATCCGCTGACGACCAAAGTCGTCCACCAGGAAGATGCCGCCATTGGCCTTGAGCTGCAGTGGCGCTTCGTAGAAGCGGGACAGCGAATTGAATCTCAGATCGAGCATGTCGAGCGTGAGCTCGCCGCCGACCATGACCACTGGGCGACGGATGCGGATCCAGCGCCGATCTTTGGGCTCTGCAGCGATGATGCTCGTCGTCGGACTCGCCTCGAGATCCTCGAGCGGCTCGTGGCTGATCGGATCGAACATGGTGACGATGTGGCCCTCGACGTCGATTGCGAAGGGCATGTACATGTCACCGCCGATCGTACGCCCGAGTCCTTCCGCCAGTACTGTCTTGCCGTTACCCGGTGGGCCGTAGAGGAAAATCGCCTTGTTGGCGTTGGCCGCCGGACCGAGCTGTTCGAAGATGTGATCGTCGACGACGAGGTGTCCGAAGCCGTCGCGCAAACGCTCACGATCGATGAAGCCGCGTGACGCCGCGAGGGCGCGCATCTGCTTCACGTAGCTGGCCAGCGGCACCGGTGCGGGGCCCACGTACTGGTTGATTTCAAGATACTGGACCGCGCGGCTGCGCCCGAGGTCGGTGATCGCATACCGATAGCTGGCCGCCGAGGTGCCCGTGGTCCCGCGCACCTCCACCAGTTGCTGGAAGCGCATGCGTTCGATGATCGGCTCGAGGATCGCAAACGGCAGCCGCACACGGTCGGAGAGCATGAGGCCGGTGGCCTCACCGCCGTAGAGCGATTTCACCAGCAGCTGTTCGACCTGGTCGGCACCGAGACCAGTGTCGTCCAACGTGACCGGAACCTGCGGAGCCGGCGTGCGTGTCGCTTCGAGAGTTGCGGTCGTCGTCATTTTTTGACCAGCGGGAAGAGGACCTGGACGAACTTGATCGCGGCGGGTCCGATCGTCACGACCCAGATTGCCGGAAAGATGCAGAAGACCAGCGGGAACACCATCTCCACGCCGGTCTTGGCCGCCGCCTCTTCTGCGCGCTGCCGTCGCTTGGTGCGCAACGTGTCCGAGTGCACGCGCAGCGACTGCGCAACGCTGGTACCGAACTTATCGGTCTGAACGAGCATCGCGACGAGTGAGGACAAATCGTCGACGCCGGTGCGATCGGCGAGATTGCGCAAGGCATCGGGTCGCGCCTTGCCGGCGCGCAACTCGAGGTTCACCAGGCGCAGTTCGTCGGAGAGATCTTTGTGCGCGAACGCCAGCTCCTCGCCGACACGCTGCAGCGCCTGATCGAGACCGAGACCCGCCTCGACGCTGACGACGAGCAGATCGAGCGCATCGGGCAATGACAGCCGGATCGTGTGCTGCCGCTTCTTGGCCATGCGCGCCAAGGCCATGCCCGGCAGCAGGTAGCCGAGCGCCGCAGCAAGGAGCGCCACCAATACGCTCGGCTTGGTGAACAGCGGCGTGGACATCACACCAAACGCGAGCAGACCACACCCGAGACGCGTGCCGATGAAGACCGGCAGCGCTTCCGCACCGCGATAGCCGGCGGCGACCAGGCGAGACTTGATCTTGCCCATCTCGGCCTGCGACGTCGGCGCGTACTTACTCAGGCGGGAGAGCGACCGTTTGACGGTCTCGCTGTACTGCGATGTCTCCTCGACGGCGTCGCCATCGATGCCGCGCAGCTCGTTGAGCCGTCGCTGAATCACGCCGCCGCCGGCGGGGGCAAACGCCAGCGCCGCGGCCGCGATCAGCAGCGTGACGAAGAGGAATCCAAGTACGGGAAGAAGCACTACCACACTACACCTCGATCTTGATGATCTTGCGGATCCAGACGTAGCCGATCGTCTGCATGATGATCGCGACGATGATCATCGTCTGGCCCATCTTCTCGTTGAAGAGAAGCTTCATGTGGTCAGGGTTGATGAACGTCAGCGCGATGCCAAGTGCGGCTGGCAGCGACAACAGCACGTACCCGGTGAAGCGGCCGTGGGCGGTGTGGACACGGACCTGCCGCAGGATCTTGAACCGCTCGCGCACGACGTGCGCCAGGTTGTCGAGAATCTCCGCGAGGTTGCCGCCCGTCTCCCGCTGAATCGTCACGGCGGTCACGAAGAACTTCACATCGAGCAGCGTCACACGCTCGGCGAGCTGGTCGAGCACCTCGCGAAGCGGCAGGCCAAAGTTCTGCTGCTCGAACGCCTTCTTGAATTCGGTGCCGACCGGCGCCGGCAGCTCATCGGCCGCCATGCCCATCGACGTCTGGAACGCATGACCGGCGCGCAGCGCGCGCGACATCAAGTCGAGCGCATCGGGGAACTGCTCTTCAAATTTCTTCAAACGTGCGCTTCGCTTGTGCTTCAGGAAAAAAATCGGGATGGTCGCGCCAGCGATGAAGCCGATCGGCATGAAGATCGGGCGGCGCGCGACAATGAAGACGGCCACCGCCATCACGAGTCCTGACAGCACGCAGGCGAGCATGATGGCGCTGGGCGTGGTGGCGACGCCCGACTGCTCAATGAGCTGCGCCAACGACGAATTGGCGCCCCCCAATGCCTTGTCGAGCGCCGGCAGCGGGCCCACCTTCTGTTCGGTGATGAGCGATTTCTTCGCGCCTGCAGCCTGGTCTGACGTCAGCGTCACTTCCCGAAGCCGGCGATCGAGTTTGCGGGCGGCCATCCAGCCCGGAAGTTGCATCAGGCCGTAGTAGCTGCCCATGATCGCCCCGACGACGAGTACGAAGACAGCGATGGCAGGGATCATCAGCGCACCTCCGTCACACCGTCGAACATGTTCGGAGGCAGCACGATACCGGCCGCCTTCAGCCGTTCGGCGCACTTCGGCCGCACGCCAGTGGCGCGGAACCGTCCGGCGACCTTACCCTCCGGGGTCAGACCCAGTTTCTCGAAGACGAAGATGTCCTGCATGGTGATGATGTCACCTTCCATGCCAGTGATCTCCGAGATGTTGGTCACCTTGCGCGACCCATCGGAGAGGCGCGTCTGCTGGACCACGATCTGGATCGCCGACGAGATCTGATGCCGCATGGCCTTCTCGGGCAGATTCGTCGCGCCCATCGCAATCATGGTCTCGACACGGGTCAGTGCATCGCGCGGGGTATTGGCGTGCACCGTCGTCAGCGAGCCGTCGTGACCGGTGTTCATCGCCTGCAACATGTCGAGGGCTTCCTCGCCACGGACCTCACCAACCACGATGCGATCGGGACGCATACGCAGCGCGTTGACCACCAGCTGACGCTGTCGGATCGCTCCCTTGCCTTCGACGTTGGCGGGACGCGTCTCCAGACGCGCAACGTGTTCCTGATGCAGCTGCAATTCCGCCGCGTCCTCAATCGTCACGACGCGTTCGTGCGACGAGATGAAACTGGACAGCACGTTGAGCAGCGTCGTCTTACCAGCGCCGGTGCCGCCGCTGATCAGGCAGTTCAACCGCGCCTTGACGCAGTGCGACAGGAAATCGAGCATCGGCTGCGTCAACGCGGTGAGCGCGACGAGATCATCAGCCTTGAGCCGTTCGGCCGGGAAGCGGCGAATCGACAGCAGCGGACCGTCCACGGCCAATGGCGGAATGATCGCGTTGACACGCGAGCCGTCGGCAAGACGGGCGTCAACCATCGGCGAACTGTCGTCCACACGCCGTCCGACGCGACTGACGATACGGTCGATGACCCGCATCAAGTGGGCATCGTCCTGGAAGGTGGCGGTGACGCGCTCGAGCACACCCTTCCGTTCGATGAACACGTTGCGATAGGTGTTCACCAGGATGTCGTTCACCGTGGCATCGCGCAACAGCGGCTCGAGCGGTCCGAGCCCGAAGACGTCGTCGAGTACTTCGGCGAACAGCGTTTCGCGTTCGGAGAGACTGATGGGCGTCGATTCCTCGGAGAGGAGGAGCGCGAGCAATGAGCGAATCTCACCTTCCGCGCGAGAACGTTCGGCAGTCGCCAGCGCTTCAAGATTCAGACGATTGAGGAGCTTACGGTGAACCGTCGCTCGCAACTCGAGATACTGCTGCCGCACGGGTTGATTCGGGGCGGCGGCGGAACGCATCGGCGTACCGATGCTGAGTGGCGTAGGGGATTGAGCAGAACGCATCGTCGATTACCAGATGGACGCAAGGCGCTGAAGGCCGAGCGGAACTGCGCGTTTGTCTACAGACTGCACATCGACGGCGCTCGGGTCGATGATGCGTCGGGCAAAGGTGTCGAACTGCGACGCCAACTCGGTATTGCCAGCCAGGGCCAGCGGCACACCTGAGTTGAGCGCCGTCGAGACGGTCTTGTAGTCACTCAGGAAAATCTGGTGAATCGGGTGTCCCAGTGCATTCTCGATTTGCGAGGGCGGAATCGGGTATGGCTCAGCAGCTCGATTCAGCAGCACCCGGACGCGATCACCCGAGGCACCGAGCTGCCCGATCCGATCGAGCAATCGCTGCGCGTTGCGAACCGACGGCACGTCCGGACTGACGACCAGGTAAATGGTGTCGGCGCTGTAGAGTGACGACACCACGCACCCGTTCATCTGCGCGCCGGCATCGACGATGATGTACTCGTACTGACGACCGAGCACACGGAAGACTTCTTCGAGTGTGGCGCTGTCGGATGCGCCTGGCCGATCGAAGAGATCCGAACCGGCAAGGATCTCGAGACCGGACTTGTGCTTGACCACGAGTTCCTTCATGAACTCCTGATCGAGCCGATGCAGGTTATCGAGGGCGTCGAGCATCGTGTAACGGGAGCGGACGCCCAGAAAGAGCGTCACCTCGCCGAGGCCGGCTTTGAGATCCACGATCAGCGTCGGTCGTTTCTTGAGCCGGGCGATCTCCACCGCGCAGTTCACCGCCAGCGTCGTCACCCCGGCGCCGCCCTTCGCACCGAAGAACACCATGGTTGCCGACTGGGCGCTCGATGGCGCGGACGCGCGGCGCGCGGCGCTTCGCTTCAGTGCCTCGTCGAAGGATTCCGCGGGCGGTGGCCAGGCAAAAAACTCGTTGGCTCCGGCCCGCATCGCCTGAATCACGAGATCCGCATCAACGGTCTTCGCGATCGCGAAGATCGCGGCATGCGCCCAGCGCGCGCGCAGCTTTTCGATTGCCGGCATCGCCGCCGATGTGCCGCCACGAAGATCGACGACGACCACGTCCGGCGGAGTGCTCTGCGCCGTGTGCTCGTCGATCGGACGAACAGACACGGCGCCCGACCGGAGGCGCCGTGCAATATCGATCACAAAATCCTGGTCGTCGCTGACGATCAGCCCGTTGAGTTGCGCCATAGCTTTCCTTCCACTGGTGGACCCTGACGCTGCGAACTACCGCGAGGACTGCTTCGCGAGCTCAGACTGATAGGCTGTTTCCGACGCCCGCAACCGTTCGGACGCGGCATCAATCTGCTGCTGACGCTCCTCGAGCAGCGCCGCCTGGCGCTTGGCCTGCTTCTTCTCTTCGGCCTCTTTCTTCTTGGCCTCTTCCGCGGCCAGCTTGTCGGCCTTGGCCTTTTCCTTCGCGGCAGCGGCGTCGCGCTTCGCCTGTTCCTTAGCGAGCTTTTCGGCGAGTTCACGTTCTTTCCGCAGCGCTTCGGCTTCGCGCTTGGCCTCTTCTTTCATCTGCTTCTCGGTGCGCGGCTGCTCGGCCGCGGCCGGCTGTTGAACGACGGTCGCCGGGGCGGCGGCCTCGGTTGGGACCGTCGCAGCCTGGGCAGCGGCAGCCTCGGCAGCGGCACGCTGCTGC
>DATCXH010001066.1:0-5591 GCA_036565925.1 Vicinamibacterales bacterium | reverse complement strand
GACGTCGCCGGCGGGTGTCATCACCACGAAGAACGGATTCGCGCGACGAAGGACGACGATCTGTCCTTCCGGCGTCGTCGAGACCTGTGAGGCCGCTTCCCATTCCAGTCCGGCCGGCAGCTTGCCCCATGGCGTGCTTTCCCATGTGCTCGTGCCGGGGCTGGGGGACTGCGCGTCGAGCGGAGTGATCAAAAACGCGAACGCGAGTACCAGCAGCAGTCGTGTCATGGCGGTTCTCCCACGAACGAAGAATATATCGGTGTAGTGTTGCCTTTCCTGGGCGCCGTTGCGCGTCGCGCGAAGGCGGCAGCCGGACTAGCGTCCTCTGGCCTTCAACAATGCTTTTGCGCGGGTGCGGACGAGCGAGAGCTGCACGGTGCGCTCTGCACTGTCGGCTTCACGGTAGCCGCGCGCTTCAGCGCGAATCTCGTCGGCCCGGGCGCGATCGGCTTCGGCCAACGTCGCCGCCGCGCGCTGTGAGTGGATGAACCACGCGCCAGCCAGCGCGGCGACAGCTATGCTGGCGACCCATACGCTTCGTGTCATCGAGTGGCGTCAGGATACACTTCCTCGCGAGAGATGCGGACGAGAGTTGCGAGCGTGTGCGTGGTAGCGATGCTGATCACGATCGGTTGTAATCAGGCACCATCGCTGCCAGACGCCGTTACCTTCAATGACGTTTCGCTCACCGGCGCGACATCGTGGAGCAGGGGTCGCGTGTCCGGCACCGTCTACGTCCGACCCGGCGAGACGCTGCCGAGCGCGCCGCTGCAGGTCGGCGTCATCGTCAGCAACGAGCACACGACCGCGAAGACACTCCATCAATGGATTCGAGATCTGGCGCTTCGCTGGGGACGCCGCAGTACCACCACTCCGGGACCAACGACGAGTCCTGCACCGTGGGTGTCGCGCCACGTCGCACCTATATGGCCCTCGAAGTCTGTAAGACGGGCGTCGAGCGTGCCGCGTGTGTCGAGGCCGACGAGGAGCTGGAAGAGGAAATTTTCACCTCGTGTCTCAACGGCTCCTGCTTTCAGGATGTCTGCGACGCGCGATGGCTCGAGCGGCGGGAAGCGCTGGACCTGCTCGCGGCCGACATTCTTTCGAAGCGATAAAGATTCAGGAGCACCAATGGCAATGATTGAGAAGTTCAACGCACCTGGTGTATTCGAACCCGTGACCTATAGTCAGGGCGTCAAGGTGACTCAGGCGCAGACCATTCTGTTTCTTTCGGGGCAGGTGGCCTATGCGGCGGACGGCAGCCCGGCGCATCGCGGCGACTTCAAGGCCCAGGCCCGCGGCGCTTACGCAGCGATCGAAGCCCTCGTCAAATCGCAGGGTGGGACGATGGCCAACATCATCAAGATCACGACCTACGTCACCGACATGATGTATCGCACCGATCTCGCACCGATACGTGCGGAATTTCTAGGACATAAGGGACCGGCGTCGACGCTCGTCGAAGTCTCTTCGCTCGCCCACCCCGACTGGATGATCGAGATTGAAGCGATTGCGGTGATTTAGCGGTCCTTGGTCCTTAGTACTTGGGCCTTGGTCCGTGCTTGGTCCCGGGTCCGTCCTCGGTCCTGGGTTCGTCCTCGGTCCTGGGTCCGTCCTTGGTCCATGGTCCTTGGTCCAGACCGATATAATCGACGCCGCTTCTCAGGGAGATTTCATGCGCCAGGTCATCGTGTTGTTATCGGTCGTCGTCGCGAATCTGGTGCCTATCGTCGCGTATGCGCAAGGCAATGCGCCTGACGGCGCGGCGGTGTTCGGGCGATCGTGTGCGACGTGTCACAAAGCGGGGCAGACCGAAGTGCCGCCACCTGAGATACTGCGCACGCTGACGCCCGAGTCGATCGTCAATTCGCTGACCAACGGCAAGATGTCGGTGCAGGGCAGTTCGCTCACCGTCGCCGAGCGGGCGGCCGTCGCACAGTATCTGACCGGACGCGCGGCGTCGGCGTCGACGACCACCGGGGCGAACGCCAATCGCTGCACGGCGAAAACGCCAACAACGGATCCGTCACGCGCGCCGGGCTGGATGGCGTGGGGCAACGATGTCACCAATTCCCGAAATGCCTCGCAGGCTGGCTTCACGGCCGCGGATCTCCCGAAGCTCACGCTGAAGTGGTCGTTCGCGTATCAAGGCGCGACCTCGTCTCGAGTACAGCCAGCGCTCGCCGGTGGGAAGCTGTTTGTCGCGAGCGACAACGGCGAGCTCCACGCGCTCGATCCGAAGACCGGCTGCACCTACTGGACCTTCAAGGCGGAGTCGGGTGTTCGTAGTGCGTTGACGGTTGGACCGTACAAGGCCAACGGGCGTGCTGGCTACGCGGTGTTCTTCGGCGATCAACGCGCGAACGCATACGCCATCGACACCATCACCGGCCAGCAGATCTGGAAGCGCAAGGTGGATGAGCACCAGGCCGCCGCGATCACCGGTGCGATCGCGATCCAGGGCGGCAAGGCGTTCGTCGCCGTGCAGGGGTTGAATGAAGAAGGCACAGGCGGGCGCGGTCAGGCTCCGTGCTGCACGTTCAGAGGAAATCTCAACGCGCTCGACGCCAACACCGGTGCGTTCCTGTGGAAGACGTACACGGTCGACGAGCCCAAGCTTCGTGGCAAAAACACGCGATCGGGTCAGGACGCCTTTGGTCCGGCGGGCGGCGGCATCTGGTCTTCACCGACCGTGGATGTGAAGCGTCGCGCCGTGTACGTGTCCACGGGCAACGCCTACGCCGATCCGGCGCAGGCGATGACCAATTCCGTGATAGCCATGAGCCTCGACACCGGAAAGGTGCTCTGGTTCTTTCAGGCCACACCGAACGACAACTGGCTCGGCGGCTGCGGTCCCCGCGGCGAGGGCAATCCAGGTTGTCCCGAGACTCGTGGACCTGACTTCGATTTCTCGGCGCCACCAGTGCTCACGACGGTCAACGGGCGCCAACTGATCGTGATTCCGCAGAAGTCAGGGATGGTTCACGCGATCGATCCCGATAAGAAGGGCGCCGTGGTGTGGCAGACGCGGATCGGTCAGGGCAGCGGTCTCGGTGGTGCGTGGGGCGGAGCTCTGGACGGTCAGAACGGGTACTTCGGGGTCGGTGATTATCAGTCGCCTACGCCAGGAGGCGTTCGCGCGCTGAACCTCTCAACTGGAGCGATCGTGTGGACCGCACCTCCACCGCAGCCGCGCTTGTGCGAAGGCACACCGCGCTGCAACGCCTCACAAGGTGGTGCGACGACGTTGATCCCCGGTGCGGTCTTTGCGGTGTCGCTCGATGGCGGACTGCGCGCCTACTCGACGGCCGACGGCAAAGTCCTTTGGCAGTTCGATACCAACAAAGAGTTTCAGACCGTCAATGGCGTCAAAGGGACCGGCGCCAGTATCGACGGGTCACCGCTCGTGATCGGCGGTGGCATGCTATTCGTCAACTCCGGATACGGCGGCATCGCCGCGCGGCCAGGCAACGTACTGTTGGCATTTGGCGTCGAATAGCAGGCACGTCCGAAAGGACCAGTCTACGAAGATCGAGGGACACACATGATCGCTCGCGTTTGTGCCTTTCTGCTGCTGTCCGCGACGCTCTTCGCTCAGGATGCTCCGTTCTTCGGGCCGCCGCCGAATAAGGAGGCGCCGGCGCCGAACGTCACGCCCGAGCGCCTGCGCGACTCGAGCAAGGAGCCGCAGAACTGGCTCACCTACTCCGGCGGCTACGCCAGTCAGCGCCACAGTCTGCTGACGACGATCCGTCCCGCCAATGCGCGCGATCTCGAACTGAAGTGGGTGTATCAGTCGCGTTCGCTCGAGCGTCATCAGGTGACGCCGCTCGTCGTCAACGGCACGATGTACACCATTCAAAGTCCGAACGACGTGATCGCGTTGAACGCCGAGACGGGCAAGCAGATTTGGGCGTACTCGTACACGCCGGATCCGGCGGCGCGAAACTGCTGCGGCAAGCTGTCGCGCGGTGTCGCGGTTTCCGGCGACACGGTGTTCCTCGCCTCATTCGATGCGCGCATGATCGCCATCGATGCGAAGACAGGACGAGAGCTCTGGAAGACCGAGCCGGCAGGCGATCCGAAAGAAGGCTACGCGTTCACCGTCGCGCCGCTCGTCGTGAAGGACAAAGTGATCGCGGGAACTGCCGGTGGTGAGTTCGGTGTTCGCGGCTTCATCGCTGCATGGGACGTGAAGACGGGAAAGGAAGTGTGGCGTTTCAACACCGTGCCCGGGCCAGGAGAAGCGGGGCACGACTCGTGGGGCGGCGACTCGTGGATGCACGGCGGCGCGCCTATCTGGGTGACCGGTTCGTACGATCCCGAACTGAATCTCACCTACTGGGGCACCGGAAATCCGGGACCGGATTGGGACGGCGCCGGACGCCCCGGCGACAACTTATACAGCTGCTCTGTGATCGCGCTCGATCCGGATACGGGCGTGCTGAAGTGGCACTATCAGTTCTCGCCGCACAACGAGTTCGATTGGGATTCGACGCAGATTCCTGTGCTCGCCGACATGGATTGGCAAGGGAGCGCACGCAAAGTGATGCTCTGGGCCAATCGCAACGGCATGGCCTACGTGCTGGATCGCGTGAATGGGCAGTTCCTGAAAGGGTTCCCGTTCGTCAAGGTGAACTGGGCCGATGGCTTCGACGCGAAGGGCCGCCCAATTCCGGTGCCCGGCATCGCGCCGACCAAAGAAGGCACGCTCGTCTATCCGGGCAATCAGGGCGGTACGAACTGGTATAGCCCGTCGTATAGCCCGCGCACGGGTCTCTTCTACGTGCCCGCGTGGGAGAACACATCCACGACTTACATCAAGGGCGACACGCCACCGGAGTTCAAACCGGGCGGAGGCTTCACCGGAATGTTCCCGCGTCCCGGCCTCGCCACTGACGATGTGCACAGCAGCATTCAGGCGATCGATCCCAAGACCGGCACAAAGCGGTGGACGTATCGCATCAACACGCCATCGACCGAAGGGGGCGTCCTGACGACGGCGTCAGACATGCTGTTCAGCGGGGCCCGCGACGGCTCGTTCTTCGCGCTCGATGCGCGGACCGGCAAGCTGCTCTGGCAAACGAATCTCGGACCGTCGGTCGCGTCGGGACCGATGACCTATGCGGTCAATGGCAAGCAATACGTGAGCGTTGTCGCCGGCAACTCGATGTTCACTTTTGGTCTGCGAGAGCCTGCGACTCCTGCTCCGGCTGCGCCGAGGAAGTAAGCGCCTGGCGCGCGGCACGTCGCTCGAGCGCCCTGCGCTGTTTGTACTCCTCGTTGCGTCGTTTGACCGTCTGCTCGCGCTCCGAGAGGATCCAGCGGTCGTAACGCGAGTCGTGGCGCATCGCGCGCAAGCGGTCGATTGCCCAGCGCCACGCGAACCCGAAGGTCTCCGGTTCCTCCGGTTGCACTGTCAATCCTGACATCGCCTCGACCTGCCCGACGAACCGCGGCGTCGCGGCGACATCGAGACCGTGCGGCCGAACGAAGGCTTTGATGAACGGCTTCACCACATCCTGGCGCGGTCGCGACAATGTGTCATTCAGCTTCTGCAGGTGCTCGTCCCATCCCTTGCCGACGATGAG
>DATCXH010001049.1:0-5720 GCA_036565925.1 Vicinamibacterales bacterium | reverse complement strand
AAATTGGCTCCGTCGAGCTGACCTCTCCGTTTGTGGTTGCCCCGATGGCGGGCATGACAGACACGGCGTTTCGTCGCCTCGTGAAACGACACGGCGGCTGCGGTCTGGTCGTGACCGAAATGGTTTCGTCCGAAGGTTTGGTCCGCGGCATCGACCGCACGCTGGAGTACGCGGAATACACCGAGGAGGAGCGGCCGGTCTCGATCCAGATCTTCGGCGGCGATCCCGTCAAGATGGCCGACGCCGCGCAGATCGTCGAAGGCATGGGCGCCGACATCGTTGACATAAACATGGGGTGCCCGGTCCCGAAGATCTCGAAGCACAACGCCGGGTGCAGTCTCATGCGCGATCCCGGCCACGCTGCCGAGGTCGTCGGTGCGATGGCCAAGGCCGTCAAGATTCCAGTCACCGTCAAGATGCGGGCCGGATGGAACGATCGCGATCGCAATGCGCCGCTCCTCGCAAGAATGGTGCAGGACGCAGGTGCCGCGGCGGTGACGATTCACGGCCGAACTGCGGAGCAGTCGTACAAAGGTCTTGCCGATTGGGAACTGGTGTCCCACGTTGCGGGGACTCTCGACATTCCCGTATTCGGCAGCGGTGACTGCGTTGAGCCCGAGCAGATCATCGATCGTCTTGCCACCGGTGTCAGCGGCGTGCTCGTCGGTCGCGGCGTCCTTCGCAATCCGTGGATTCTTGCGCAGGCGGCGGCTGTTGCATCGGGCGGCCCGGTACCAACCGTCACCCTGGGGGAGCGAGGGCAGTTCCTGCTGGATTACATTCAGCTGCTGCTCAACGAACGCGTGAACGAGGCCGACGGCTTTCGTCACGTAGCGCCCGGTGCCGAACAGACGGAATCTATCAATGATGGACGTCCGGCGCGTGGACACGAACGGTGGGTGATCAACAAGTTGCGCGCGCTTTGTTCGTGGTACTCGAAAGGGCTGGATGGCGGATCGCAGCTGCGCGTTCGCGTCAACAGCGCTGAGCGCGTGTCGCAGCTGCGACAGATTGTCGAGGAGTTCTTTCTCGAGGAAGAAGCCACGGTCCCCTGAATCTGGGACCGTGTTCGTGACGTCGTCTTGCGTCGGCTACCAGCGCCGGCGATCTTCACCCACCGCGATCGGCCTGTGAACCTCACGCTCGGTGCGTCCAGAGGGGTTTCGCGTCAGCCGTGCGCGCGACAGCGTTCGAACTTGCGCGACCATGTGACGTCGGTCAACGGCGTGCGCTGCGGCTTCACGGAGCGAAACATGGCCGCGACGAATCGCGCGCGCAAGTGCCTCGTCCACTGAGCGGATCCCCGCTGAACCCTTACGCTGCGAGTTCTCCAGACCATCGAAATCCGCCGCTTCGAGCAACGGCCGGACCTCATTCGAGGCCAGGATGATGTCCTGAATCAGCATTCGGCCGCCGCCGATTCGCCGCAGGCTTCGATAGCCGACTGCCGCACGGAACGACGAGGCCAGCGCGCGTCGCAAATGTGCGTCGCGATCGAGACCGCTCTGACCAACGAGGACGCGCAGCGCATCCACAGTCGTGGGTGCAACGACGGCGATGATCACGAGGCGGGCACCGGTCGAGGCGAGAATCGCTTCATGCAACGGAAGCTCGGTCTGCGGGCCGGTGATCAGAAGAATGTCCGGGCTTTCGTGTGACGCGCGGCGGATCGCAGCTGCGAATTCAGAATCGGGGCCGGTAATCGTGCGCAGGCTGACGAACGCGCCGGAGATATCCCCACGGAGACTGCGACGCTGCAACGAAATCAGGAAGCCGCCGCGATTACGGCCGCTCCAGTCGGCGAGCGCCAGGGCCAGGGCCTCCACAGCCGCTTCCGTCGGTGCCGACACGAGGATGAGGCCGTCGCCTTCACACGCGGTGCGCACTTGTCGCGGGATGTGCTTGTGGAGCAGTCGCGGCGAAGAATGTGGCCGCATCTGCAGCACGAGGCCAAACCCCTGATGGTCGGAGAACATCCGGCAGCTGACATTTCCAAGGTCGTGGTAGTCACGCACCCATTCGCCGTCTGAACGCGAATGCCACTGACCATCGCCGCCGCGAGAGAACGCCGTGGACGCCTCATCGAGCACGGACGCGTCGACGAGATCTTCGCTGAGGCGCTCAATACGATCGTCAATACGCGCCGACGCCGGAGCACCCGCGCGAAGGTAAAGTGTTGTCGCGCCGCGACCGATCGCTTCCGCAATCCATCCCTGAAGATCGAGTCGCTCTCCGGATGCAGGTGATGAGACGGTGCGCATCGTGTGCACCATTGAACGATGCTCTTCGGCGCGTGCGACGACCGCAGCGGGAGCATACGAGACTGGCTCGTTGTGCACGACCGGCGGTGGTGCTTCAACGTGCACTGGCGCCTCAACGTGCACCGGCGCAGGATCGGAATAGAACTGTTCAATAATCGGCGCCGGCGCCCGAACAACCGCGACCGGTTCTGGCTCTGGTTCCGCCTCTGGCTGCGGTTCGACCGCGGCCACCTCGGTCACCTCGGCCACTACAGGATCGGGTTCGGAGACGGGGGGCTCAGGCTCGAGTTTTGTACCCGGCTTATGGACCACGAGCTCAATCGAAAATTCGTCGCCGACGCGTTCCGCCTTCGCCATCAAGGGATGAGGGAACGACGCTGCTTGAATCGTTTCAGACGCGGTGCCCTTCTCCCGCAGTTCGCGACGAGAGTCGAGGGAGAGGATCTGCTCCGCGAGGGCCTCGACCGCGTTGACCGACAAAATCGCCGAGGCCACATCGTGGCGACGATCCCCGGCGAGCACGTGTGGTCGTTCACCGGCTCGCATCACGAGCCGTTCACCACCGACACGTTCAAGCGCCGCACAGAGTGACGGCATCAGACTCATAGTTCAGCGTCCTGCAGCTTAAGAACGTCTTCGAATTGAAGCGCCGCTCTGAACACAGGGGTCGGCGCTACCGCGTGCATCGTCGACCGGATCACGGTCGCACGAAGCACGCGACGAATGCCCCCGTACCGCAGGAAAACGTCAACGGTCCGACCAGGGCACAACCTCTGATTGGTTTCGGCAAGAAGCCCTGTGGACGATAGATTCACCAGGCGCATCGGGAATCCCGCGACGGCGAGGCGCAGCTCGGACTTGAACTCGTGTGGTTCCTTTCGGACCGCTCCTCGTCGCTCGGTGCGTGCAGGGGGCACGGCCGCCTCTTCCGATGGCGGCGGAGGAGGTGGTGAAGTAACGGCTTGCGCTGGTTCCGGAGTCTTCGCCGGCTCAGGTTCCGGCGTGATCGACGAAGGCGTTTGCTGCAGCGAGGCCTCGAGGCCAGCGAACAAGTCATCGAGCGAGCCTTCCGGCAGCGACACGATCAATTCAGGGTCGTCGTCGGGTCGCGGGTCGCTCATAACATGTGCATCCTCAACCGCGTCGCCGAGCCGTGGACTGGGTCACACGAAGGCGTGGGGAACGCGGTTGCGCAAAAGTTCGCATAAATACTGTGCAATTGGCTGAGCTGGCTCGACAGCGCTCACGCCGTTGCACGAAAAGGGAACAGCTTGGATTTCGAAATTACAAGGGTTAAGTTGTACTACGTCGTTCCCCAAAGACATAATCGGCCTATCATCGGTGCGTACGTAGGATCCGGGATGGGTTTGTTCGTAAGCCCCTCTGTCGCGGAGGCGTTTTAATGGCGAAGATCGTGATCGTTGAGGACGACGACGCGACCCGAGCAGGGTACCGGGAGTTGTTGAATTTGGCCGGACACGAGGTGATCGCGACGAGCACCTATCAAGAGGGCCGGCATGCCGTACAAGTCGAGAGCCCTGATCTGGTGATTGCCGATCTCAGGCTCGGGGGATTCAATGGCCTGCAACTGCTGCTGCTGAGTCCACGTCCGATCCCTACGATCATCATCACCGGGTTTCCCGATCAAGTCCTCGAAGCCGAGGCTCGCCGGGCCGGCGCGGACTATGTCGTCAAGCCGATCTCTCCATCCGCACTTGTGGCTTTGGTGAACGAGAAGTTGAAGACCGTTAAGCCCACCACGCATTAACGACGCGCACGTCCCGCGATTCTGTTTCCCAGCAGACAAAGCTCGCGCGTCTTGGCAACGCGCGCCGCCGCGAGGCAGCGTCATCGTAAAAATCCTGTATGAAACCGCACTCCGCACCTGCGCGGATCCGCGGTACCTTCCTTGCCATCCCACTCGCGCATCGGCGGCGCGATCATCGCGACCCCGTTTCGTCTCGAGGTATCGATGCTCGGTCGGCGCAGTCACGCTCGGATCTCTCTTGAATCAGGTGCGGAAGGCGTATTGAGTCTTGCTCGTGACATTTCGGTCCGCGCCAGTGGTGACGGACATCTTGTTGCGATTAGTCGCGACGCGGCTGTAATAGGCGAACGCGTCCGCGTGTTGCTCGCCGACGACGAGATCATCGTCGTTGCCGAGGTCATCGAAAGTAAACCCGTCGTCTACGACGGGGCAGTTCGCCATCGACTTCTGATGCGCTGCTCCGGTCGGGACGTTGTCTCATCAAATCGCGCCAGCGGACACGAATGAACGTCCGCACGGTTGACCGGAGGATCCCCGCGTGAGCGACCAGTTAGGCGTCATGACACGCGAGCGTCATGTGCGCTTGCTCAATTGCAGTGTCTCTGGGTGTCTGCTTGAAACGAACTGTCGATTACCAGTGGGAGCGATCGCGTCGATTCGCGTCACGATCGAGGGTCGCGAGCTCACTGACGATGTGCAGATCATGAGGTGTCAGTCGATCGCGGGTGCTGGAGATACGTACCACGTCGGTGCACAGTTTTTGTGGACGCAGCCCCTCGTTCGACGGTCGTTGCGGAGCGCGCTCCGTCAAGCACGTGGCGAATTTGCCGCGACGCTCGACATCTGAGGGGCGTCCCCGAGAATTACTAATTTCGTCTAGACGGAAAGCGCGAACTTGTCTGCCTTTTTGGGGATTAGGGGGACAAACAGGGAACAGTTCAGCTAAAACAGGAAACCGTTTGCTGGAGTGATAATTGCTGAGCCATAGCGGACCCTGATGTGTAAGTCCTCAGATTTGCACAGTTTAGCGCGACGAAGAGCGTGAGCCGATGGGTTCGACGGAGTGAAATGTGATGGCGAGTGACTCTCAGGCAGTGTCTGTTTCGGGCACCAACACTCCTTTCATTGTGGCGAGTGCCCCTATGGCGGCCTTGATTGAAGCCGCTGACCGCGCGGCTCTTTCCGACGGAAAGGTGCTGATCACCGGTGAAAGCGGCGTCGGCAAGGATGTGATTGCTCGTCGAATCCATTCGCGCTCGCGACGAACGAACCACCCATTTGTCCCGGTGAACTGTGCCGGCCTGACCGAATCGCTGCTGGAGTCAGAGTTGTTCGGTCACGTGAAGGGAAGTTTCACTGGCGCTTATCGCGACAAGCTCGGAAAGCTGCAAACCGCGCATCGCGGAACAATCTTCCTCGACGAAGTGGGCGAGATGAGTCTGCGTATGCAGGCGATCCTGCTGCGGTTCCTCGAGAATGGCGAAATCCAGGCGGTCGGTTCCGACTTGCGTCAGGCAACGGTCGATGTGCGAGTCATCGCGGCAACGAACCGCAACCTTCCGGAGCTTATTGCGGCGGGGCAGTTCCGCGAAGACTTCTTCTACCGATTAAGAGTGATTCACCTCGAAGTGCCGCCGTTGCGTCTGCGGCGGGATGAGATTCCGATTCTTGTGAATCACTTCATTGCTCGA
>DATCXH010001198.1:0-4442 GCA_036565925.1 Vicinamibacterales bacterium | reverse complement strand
TGGCGCTGACCTTGGCGCTTCCGCTCGCTGCCCTGCCGGCAATCGCCCAAACGCAAACGCAGAAGCCAACCGCACCTGCGCGGCCCGCGACCGCTAAGCCATCCACCGCCAAACCGTCCACCGTCAAGCCGGCACCGACGGCCAAGCCCGCCGCGCCCGAGCCGGTGAAGGCGCCGGCCCCGCCACCGCCGCAGGACGTCCGGTTCAAGTCGGTCTACACGAATGGCGAGATGAAGACCGAGAGCGTCACCTACATCAAGGGTGCACGTGAGCGGTTCGAGTTCCAGGACATGGTGCTGCTGAAGCAGCCCGATCAGAAGCGCACCATTCAAATCAGCAAGTCGGCCAACACCTATCTCGTTGCGCCCGACGGCATGCCCGCCCCAGGTGTCACAGGTGTGCCGGGCGCCGCGCCTGCCGCTCCTCCCAAGCCACCCGGCGTCATCATGGTCGCCACGACCATCGTCGACACCGGCGAGCGGAAGCAGGCGTTCGGTCAGCAGGCCCGTCACGTGAAGGTGATGATCGACAAGCAGCCTATGGCTGGCGCCTGCGACACCAGCAGGCAGCGCATCGAAACAGACGGCTGGTACATCGATAACCCACCATCGATTGCGAATCGTACGTCGTCATCGGAACAGACGCCGTCCTCGCCGGATGGCTGCACCGATCAGGTTCAGGCAACGAGCAACGGCGATCCGAAGGTCCTTGGATTCCCGATCGCCTACACGACGACATTGACCGGGGACGATGGCAAGCCCGTGGTCTCGTCGATGGAGGTGACCGAGTACGAGCCGACGACGCTCGATGCCGCGCTCTTCGAGATCCCAGCTGGTCTCAACACGGCAATGAACATCCGCGAGATGTCGAAGGCGTTGAGCGATGCGAATGAAGCGAAGCTGGTGGCGGCGAATTCGGCTCCTCCTGCAGCACCGGCACCGAAGACGCCAGGTGTCGTGCGCATCGCTGTGCCCGAGTTCGCGAACAAGACGTCGCAGTCTGTGGATACGCGTGCCCTGCGGCAGCGTTTGATTGGCGACCTCACCGAAATGAAGTTCGAAGCCGTGCCGATGGCAGCTGCCGCACCTGCGGAGTTGCAGAAACGCGCCGGTGAGATGGGTGCTGACTACGTGTTGTTCGCAGAGGTCAGCGAGTTGAAAGCGAACAAGCCCGGCGGATTCGGCGGACTGATGAAAGCCGCGGGTGGGGTCGCGGGTGGACCGCCGAAGGAAACCACCGAATCGAGCATCGCGGTGAAGCTTCTTCAACCGGACGGCAAACAGCGACTGGCCACGACATCGAAGGGCAAGGACGGCAGCGGCTTCAGCCTGAAGAGTGGCCTCGGCGTCGCGAAGTTCGCCGGCGGGATGTATCTGAGCATGATGGCTGGGCCGATGATGTTCTCGAAGATGGCGGGTGCGGGCGCCTTCAGCAACATGGGCGGCATGGGCATGCTCGGCAACCCGTACCTCTATCAAATGCAGGGTGCCGGCTTGAGCGGTTTCGGCAAGAACGTGGGCATGGATGCCACCGCTGGCGCCGCCGCATACATGATGCAGACGGGAATGGCCATGAACAACCTCGGTGGATTTGTCGGTGTGCCCGGACAAGGGCCGTCGTACGACGAGTCGCTTGGCGAGGCGGTGCAGAACGCAGCCAAAGCGGTGCAGAAAGCTCTCGAGAAGAAGTAGGAGACCACCGATGTCGAAACCTCTCGCAGTCGCGCTGTCGCTCACGCTCGCCGTCGGCGTCGCGCACGCGCAGAACGTGCGCACACCGGTCGCTCCGCAGGTCGCCGTCCCTGCGCAAGCCGACATGATGAAATTCCAGACCGCGATGGTTGCAGCGCAGACCGCGGCGGTGAAGCCAGGTGACGAAGCATTGCCCTGCGAGGCGCTGCAGAAAGAGCTCGTCTCGACCATGCAGGACCCGGCGATCCTGGCCTATGCCGCCAAGACCAACGCGGCGTACGCCAAGCAACTCGAGGCGCAGCAGCAGAAGAAGACGCCGATGGCTCCACAGGCCGCTGCGGCGATGGCCGCGGCACTTGCGCCAGGAGCCGCGATGGCCGGGACGCCGATGCCATCTGTCGTACCAGGACAGCCAATGACACCGCAACAGATGCAGCAGGTGATTGCGGCACAGCAGCAGGCGTCGATTGCGTACATGAATCAGCTCACGCCAATCATGCCGGCGCTGGTGCGAAGCCAGCGCGTCACGATGCTGGGGATGACGAAGAACTGCACCTGGGCCACCGACGGGCTCAATCTCTATCCCGGTGCGGCGGTGCCCGGAGCGGTTGCGCCGGGAACCGCTGTCCCGCGTTCTCGCTGAAACGGTGACGTGATGGCCAATATCGTCGAACGTGCAAAGAGCGTGTGTCTCTCACCAGATTCGGAATGGGCCGCGATTGCCGTCGAGCGCGCAGAAACGGCGTCGCTGATCTCGAGCTACGTGCTTCCGCTGGCTGGTGCGGCAGCGGTCGCACAAATGATTGGCGTGTCCGTGGTCGGACAGAATTTCGGAGCGTTCGGTACCTATCGCGTGCCGCTGATGACCGCATTGGGAATGGCCATTACGAGTCTCGTTTTCGCGGCCGTCGCAGTGGTGGTGATGTCGATCATCATCGATGCGCTGGCGCCCACGTTTGGTGCCGAGCGAAGTCGTGAGCAGGCATTGAAGGTGGCGGTGTACTCCGCGACGCCGGTATGGATTGCCGGGTTGTTACAGATCATTCCGGTGCTCGGTGTGGTCGCGCTTCTTGGCGCGCTGTATGCCCTCTATCTGCTGTACCTCGGGTTGCCGCGCCTGATGAAGTGCCCGGCCGATAAGAGCATCGGCTATCTCGGCACCGTGATCGTCTGCGCGGTCGTGATCGGTCTCGTTGGCAGCGCGCTGATTGCGAGCGTCTTCAGTCCCGACGTGTCCGCCCTGGTTCAATGAAGGCTGCGCGAATCAATAGACGTGAAAGGAGCTGTCGTGATGTTCGGACGCTGCACTCGCGCGACCGCGGTCGTGGCCATCCTGATGATGACGCTACAGCAGGTAAGCGTCCTGGGCTTTGACACGTTCTGGCATTCGGCGGCCACCGGCGCAGTCGGCCGCGAGTTTGGCTTCAGCGAGCACGCCCTCAACATCCTGCAGTTCGGCAATTTCGGCGGCCCCGATTTCTTTGGGCCCCTGTACGACTCGTCAGGCGGAGAGATCGTCGAGCGATGGACGAAGGACAGTCCGATGTTCGCGACGATGAACACGTTCCTCGGGTTTCGCAACCAGAACCTGACCGTGCGGAAGAACGCCATCTTCATGCACTTCGACAATCTGAACGGCAAGCTCGATAGCAATCTGAAGTTCGACTACCTGTTCCTGCGCCTCCTCACCAACACACAGCGCGCGCTCGACGCATTCAATCGCCGCACCGACCTGAGCGAGGGACATCGCAAGATAGCCATCCTGTCGACACTCGGCGCCTCGCTGCACATGGTGCAGGATTTCTACAGCCACAGCGACTGGACCCACAACGACTTCGAGAAGATTGGCGTGCCGCTCGCGAAGACGTCGTGGGGCAAGATGCGCGCGCCGACGTGGTTCGAAGTGCGCGCGAAGCTCGGTCGGCCCGACAAGTGGTCGTTCACGGTGCACTCGGGTGTCTATCCGCCAACGGCCGGTGCCCCGAACACTCACTCACACATGAACCACGACAACTCCCAGCTCGTGTACAGAGAGGACGAGAATCCGGGCAAGCCGAAGAACTCGCAGGTCCGTCATCACGCCGCGGGACCGTTCCCCGCATCAGAGGCAAATGCCAAGGAGCATCAGCTGTTCGCGGTGAACAGCGGCGCAGGCGCCAGCATCGAATGGACGCGTCTCGTCATGCAGGATCCCGGCGCGCGCGCAGCGATCGAAGCCGTCAGGACGTGGGACGTGAAGAAGTTCAATCCGGCGATGCTGCACGACATGGAAGGCGCGCTCGGCTCGAGTCTCCTGATGTCGTGCGCGGTCTACAAGTGGGACGGCTTCGCTCCGGCTCCGGCCCGCGTCTCCGAGTGCAAGGGCATTCTCGGCCTTCCCGCAGTGCAGGCAGCAGCCACCGTGCTACCCGGCTACTCCGGAGTCATTCCCACCCCATACAACGAGTTCTGGTACGTGCAGGTCAAGCTCAGTCCCGTGGACCAGCTGACGAAAGAGATCGGCAGCCAGACGGGCGAGTACTTCTTCAACTTCCCGACGCTGGCCGCGAACATGCCGGCCGGAATCACCTATTAGATGTTCACTCAGAGGTACAGACATGACGGCCCTGCGTATCACGTCGCTGACGGCAACCCTGATCGCGGCGCTCCTGCTGACTGCGTGCTCGAAGAATGATTCAACGGCTGCAGCGGCCGCATCCACACCTTCGGCAAAAAGTGTCGAGGCCTCATCGCCCGCGCCGGCGGCGCCTG
>DATCXH010001032.1:0-2581 GCA_036565925.1 Vicinamibacterales bacterium | reverse complement strand
TGCGCACGCTCGACGTGATTGTCCCGCTCGAGAAAGAGATCGGCGCGCCAGTCGTGTCGTCCACACCGCACGGACTGATGAACGGAGTGCGCATGCTGGGGCTGAATCCTCGCGTGCAGGGCTTCGGGATGGTCTTCGCGCGCGCGTGATCCTCTGACTTCGCGTGTCACAAAAGCCTTAACACAGAGAGCGCAGAGGACACCGAGAAGCTGCGAGCTGGTGGCGCCGGCCCAGGGCGGCGACCGGATCGAGAGAGGCTACGATTCGCAAACGCCACCTGATCACCGGGCGCTTGCGATCGCGACCTCTTCGATCTGTCTCGCGCGTAGCGCGAGCCACCAGCGGCTGCCTCTGCGGCCCCTGCGGTCTCTCTGTGTTAAAAAGACAGTGATCTCATTCCGAAGAGGTGTCTGATGCCTCGGTTATCTGTCGTTGTTCTCATTGTCTTCGTCTCAGCGTGCTCCCGTTCAGCGGAACAACCCACTGCGGCCGCACCGGCTCCCAATACAACCGCATCCGTCGCCGTCGCGAAGATGCCGTCCTTCGACGCTGGCCGCATGCTCGGCGACATCAAGACGCTCTCTTCCGACGAGTTCGAGGGTCGCGCGCCGGGCTCGAAAGGCGAGGAGCTGACCGTCAAATTCCTCGAGGACCAGTTCAGGAAGATCGGCCTTCAGCCTGGCAATACCGACGGCACGTTCGTGCAGTCACTGCCGCTCGTCGGCATCACGGCGAGCAACACGCGGCCGCTGACGGTTAGTGGCAACGGTAAGAAGGCGACGTTCAAGTGGCGCGATGACCTGGTCGCGTGGACCAAGCGCGTGACCGATACGTCATCACTCGAGAACTCCGAGCTGGTTTTTGCCGGCTACGGCGTCACCGCTCCTGAGTTCAAGTGGGATGACTTCAAGGACGTTGATATCAAAGGTAAGACGATCCTGGTGCTGGTCAACGATCCGCAGATCCCCAGCGCCTCTGATCCGTCGCAACTCGATCCGTCCATGTTCAACGGTAAGGCGATGACCTACTACGGCCGCTGGACCTACAAGTTCGAGGAGGGCGCCCGTCGCGGCGCCGCCGGCATCCTCGTCGTTCACGAGACGGGTCCGGCCGGGTACCCGTTCTCTGTCGTGCAGGGCAACCTTGGTGAAAAGTTCGATCTGATCACGCCGGACAAGAACATGAACCGCGCATCGATCGAAGGCTGGATCACACTCGACGCGGCCAGGAAGATTCTGTCGATGGCGGGCCAGGACTTCGACACGCTCAAGAAGCAGGCGCTCACGCGCGAGTTCCGCCCGGTGCCACTTGGCCTGTCGGCCTCGGTGGCGATCAGCAACAAGCTGCGCACGATTCAATCGAAGAACGTCCTCGCCAAATTGGAAGGCGGCGATCCGCAGCTCAAGGATGAGTGGGTCGTCTACACCGCGCACTGGGATCACCTGGGCATCGGCGCGGCCGTGAATGGCGACAAGATCTACAACGGCGCGCTCGACAACGCCTCTGGCGTCGCCCAGGTGCTGGAGATCGCCCGTGCTTTCACAACGGTCGAGCCGCGCCCGAAGCGATCGCTGCTGTTTCTGATGGTCGGCGCCGAGGAGCAAGGCCTGCTCGGATCGCAGCACTACGCGGAGCAGCCGGTCTATCCCCTGGCGAAGACGCTGGCCGCGATCAACATCGACGGCGTGAATCAGTGGGGCAAGACGAAGGACATCACCGTCATCGGCATGGGCGCATCCGACCTCGATGACTATCTTCGTGACGCGGCTGCCACCCAGCAGCGCGTCCTGCGACCCGATCCGGAATCAGAGAAGGGTTTCTACTACCGGTCCGATCACTTCAACTTCGCGAAGAAGGGCGTGCCGGCGCTCTACATCGATACCGGCATCGACTTCGTCGGCAAACCAGCCGCATACAGTCAACAGAAGCGTGATGAGTACACCAACAAGGACTACCACGCGCCGTCCGATGAAGTGAAACCTGACTGGGACCTCAGCGGGGCGGCCGAGGACGCGCAGATGCTCTTCCTCGTCGGCTACAACGTCGCCAACGCCGGCAAGTTCCCCGACTGGAAGCCAGGCAACGAGTTCAAGGCGACGCGCGACGCGATGCTCAAGTAGAGGCGGGTCTTCAGACCCGCCTTCGCCGCTCGCACGGCGATGAACGCAACATCGGAGAAGATGATCCGACCGCGTCGATACTGCACCTCGGCGTCGGGAGACCGACTGACATCGAGGTTCATCTCAAAGATGACGCGGCGGCCTTCATAGTCGATGTCGACCTTCACGAGTTCCGCATCGTGAAGACCGTTCGGCAACATCCGCTCAGTTCTTGAAAGGTCACTCCCGTCTCGCGCGGGAGTTTTCGCATCTCCCGTGAATTAACTCGCCACTCCACTGTCCCACGCGACGATTTACGCGCGTTTGACGGGTTTCAGGGCTGGCATTGCTGTTGCTCCTCAAGGATGCACCAGGCACGGCAATGCTTCGACTCACAGTGGCGCTCATCGTTGTCACGCTCACCGGCTTACCGGTGCTTCCGACCATGTGTCACACGTGGTGCGGAGAAGACAAGACAATTG